>JAAYBQ010000055.1 GCA_012730035.1 Spirochaetota bacterium | reverse complement strand
GTCAGCGAAACAGCGGCAGATAGATTAATGATTACAAAAAGCAGGGCGGCTGTAATATTTTTCATTTTTTTGTTTACTCCTCTTAATTGGCAGTTTTATCGGTCTTTTTGCGGGTTATTTTGCATTTAACATCAGTTGTAAGTGTCCCGCCTCTCCTGGTATCAAGAATTTTCGCGCCCTCTATACTGCATTCATACAAGATGGTCTGCGATTCGGTGCATGACGGATCATCTTCATCGTCATCCCATTGAGCGCATTCCCAGTACTCGTATTCGAATGTAACCATGTTTCCTTTTACAATGACTGGTTTGTCAACCGGCAGAGCTGTTGCTTCGGAGTTGCCGCAATCACCCGACATTTTATTTTGACCGACAGCTTTTCTAAAAGAACAGTCACATCCACCCTGGATGTTGACGGCTATTGTCCTGAAATGTTCAAGTAGTTCTGATGGAGGTTCGCCGAGGAAGGCATCAAATGCCCATCCGTCCATTTTTTTCCACTTTACCTTTACCCATCGCCCTGTTTTTCCTGCGATTGTAACCTCTGCGGGATTAATTTCAGTTATCTCTACAGTCTCGCCGAAAGGTATTACCCCCTTTTTCTTTCCTGCCGTGTCTGCTGTTTCGCGCAGGTTGAGTCCTGCTTTAGTGGTAACAATTTTTTTCTGGTATGATTCTCTGGCTGACAGATTGCTGTCTTCTGCTGGAAATAGAGTCAGTCCTGAAATAAGCAGTATTATTACGGTATTGATGAATTTAAAATTTCGTGCAAAAAAGGTCTTCATTTTATTCTCCGTGTAATTCTTATTTTTATTATTATTTGATAGCCTTATGGTTTATGTCAAATAATAATCAGGCAGAGGCAGAGTGGCGCAGGCCGGTATAATCTCAGGCGGGATGTGCAGGATGCGCCCTGAATCAAGTCATGCAGTAAGAGATCGTTCAATGTTGTGGTCAAGTTCCCTGAATCCCCTGATTACAAGGTAGAACACAAAAATACCTGTGAGAACATCTGATACCGGAGAGGCTATCCATATTCCGTTAATACCGATTACCCCGGGTAGAAAAAGAAGAGTGGGGATAAGAATTACAACCTGCCGCAGCAGTGTTATTGCAGTCGCAACTCCGGCCCTTCCCGTTGCCTGGTAAAAATTGCTCGTTACTATCTGGAAACCCACGAGGGGCATCATAGCCATAAAAATTCTTATGCCAGGCACTCCGATCCTGAGAAGTTCCGGGTCACTGTTGAACAATTTTATGATTCCAGCCGGGAAAAGCTCACTGATTAAAAATCCTGCAAAAGAGATAATCGTTGAATATTTTAGCACAAGAATGAATGCCTCCCTTACCCGTGAAAAATTGCCTGCGCCATAGTTGTATCCAAGGATAGGCTGAGATGCCATGTTGAGGGATATGATGGACATGACAAGCAGAATGGCCACGCTGTTTATTATCCCCATGAGTGCAACTGCAGTGTCGCCGCTATGTTTAATCAACTGTATGTTGTAAAGCGTCTGGACGACACTTCCGGCTATCTGCATTACAAAGGGGGCAATGCCTGCTGAGATTATATGTTTAAGTATTTCCGGATCGGGCATCAGGTTGGCGGCACGCAGTTTAATTACTGACTTTCCGCGCGTAAAATGCATCATAACATAGACTGCCAGAACAAACTGGGCGATTACTGTTGCAGCCGCTGCTCCGCGGACGCCCAGTCCCAGGCCGACAATAAAAAGTACTCCGAGGAGGACATTTATTCCCACACTAATGAGTGTCGATACCATGGCCTTGTTTGCGTTACCCTCGGCACGTATGACAGAGTTGAATCCGTTGCCTATAAGCCCGAATATTGTCCCCGCGAGAATTATCGTAAGAAACTGGTCGGCGTACTCTATGGTATCCGCTGTAGCGCCGAATGAATGGAGAACCGGCCCCTTGGTAATAAAACCTGCAACTGTCAGAACAAGTGAGATCACTGTCATCAGGAATATTCCGTTACCCAGTACCTTCTCGGCCCTCTCCCTGTTTTTTTTACCCAGTTCTATCGAAACAAGCACTCCTGAACCTATGCCTACAAGCATGCCGAATCCCATAATTATGATCATTACCGGAAAAGTTACACTCAGGCCCGAAAGGGCAAGGTGGCCGACGCTCTGCCCTATCAGTATCCTGTCTATTATGTTGTACAGGGCGCCTGCGATTATACCTGTAAATGCCGGGATATAGAACCTGAGCATAAGGGAACTTATGCTTTTTTCTGAAAGGTCTTTTACTCTTTCCATAATCTGCCCCGTGAAAGATGCACTTAATGCAATAGTCAATTCTGCCCGGGATAATACAAGAAGAATATTTCAGCCGGCAGCATCTGCAGGGTGCGATCATGCGCAATAAATCTTGACTAAAAGCGGGGGCCGATTATTCTCGTACAGGGTTGATAAGATGAATAATGATATTTTTGACAGGCTATTTGAGGTGCTTAACCAGCGGAAAAACAGTCCTCCTGAAAGCTCGTATACGGCAAAGCTTATGAGCCGTGGAACCTCAAAAATCAACAGCAAGATTACCGAAGAGGCTGCTGAGGTTTGCGAGGCTGCGCTTGAGGACGACAGGGAGCACCTGGTCTATGAAATATGTGACCTGATGTTCCACACATTTGTACAGGCTGTACACAGGGGCATATCCCTTGACGATATACGAAATGAACTCCACAGAAGGTTCGGCACGAGCGGACTTGAGGAGAAGGCTGGCAGGGGGCATAAATGAATCTGAATGATTCCGGAAGAATTAAATTTGCCATACCGTCCAAGGGGCGGCTTATGGAGCCTACTATCGATCTGCTTAAGAAGTCGGGCTTTAAATTCAGGGCGCAGGGCCGGAACCTTTACGCCACATGCACCAACTACGACATAGTATTTATATTTATACGCGCCGATGATATTCCTGTATTGGTTGATTCAGGAGTTGTTGACCTGGGAATTACCGGGAGCGACCTGATACAGGAGAGAATGGCAGACGTGGATCACCTGCTGCACCTGGGCTACGGACAGTGCAGGCTATGTGTTGCCGTAAAAGACGAGTGGAAGGAAGAAAGCCTTGAATCACTGACAGGCATAAACATCGCGACCTCGTTCCCGGTAATGACCACAGAGTATTTTAAAAAACAGGACGTCAATGTCAACTGCATTGAGATGAACGGGTCGGTCGAGATAATGATAGCCCTGAATCTTGCGCAGGCCATAGTTGACATTGTCGAAACCGGTGACAGCCTGCGCGACAATAACCTCAAGGTATTCAAAGAGATAGGCCTTTACGAAACAACGCTTATAGCAAGTAAAAAAATCGCAGGCGACGAACGGGTAACAAGAATTAAGCGCAGAATAGAGGGTGTGCTTGTGGCTAATCACTACAGCATGCTTGAATACAATATTCACGAGAGCAGGCTTAAAGAGGCAGAGAAGATCACGCCCGGGTTCGAGTCCCCAACTGTTTCAAGGCTTGACGAAAAGGAATGGCTTGCAGTAAAGGTTATGGTTAAGAAGAGTGAAGTTGTCCAGGTCATGGACAGGCTTGAGGCGCTTGGCGCAACAGCGATTATTGAAACCGAGATTATGAACTGCCGGTTGTAGATGAAACCACCTGTGATCAGCGGCATCCTGGTCTTTCTGCTTGCAGTATTTACATGCTGCGGTGGAAACGCTGTTAACAGGGGAATATTTGCCCCGTCAAGGCTTGATCACATTAAGGGCCAGGACGGAGTTTCGTCTATCCCCTTCGATGAAAACACCACGCTCTGGACATTTGCGGACACCATTATTCCCATTAATGAAAAAGATAAGTCAGCACCTGATGGCTATACCATGATCTCCAACAGCCTGGCATGGACGGAAAAGATTACGCCATCGAATGTATCTTCAGTTAAATTCAGCTATTACACAGAGAATGGCAGGGTCTCGCAGTTTATAAAGAATTCACGAAGGGAAAATCCCCTGCACCACAGGCTGTGGGCTCTTGACGGACTGCGCATTGGCAACAGGGTATACGTTTATTACGCGCATATATTTGTTCCTGATCACACGAAGTTTCTGGAATTTACTGTAAAATATATCGGCCTTGCAGTCTGGGATGTCCCGCATAACTGGAGTCCCGGTGCGGGGTTTGATTTCAGGCGCACCGGGATTCTTTTTCCCGAAGGGAGCCCTTTTTTCGGCGCAGCTGCAATGATCCGCGATGGATACGTCTATCTTGCAGGTCATTCAAAGAGAGGGGATGCGCACCCTTTAAGTTTTGCCCGCGTGAAGTCTGAAAAGATAGGCGACTTTAAGGCGTACGAGTTTCTTGATGCTGCCGGGTGCTGGAACAGTGACCTGCAGCAGTGCGGATACTTTTTCGGGGACGTGGCCGGGGAATGTTCCCTCGCGTACAGTGAATATTACGGCGCGTTCGATCTGTTTTACGCGAGAATGTTTACAGGCGAGACAGTTCACGTAAGCTTCGGATCGTTCAGCAGCATTCCCGGAGCACAGGGCCGTGTAATATACAGACCGGCGCCCCATGAAAAAGGGAAGATGTGGCCCTATTCGGGCAAGGAGATTTTCTCCAGCGGAAAGACCACATACCTTATATACATTGATCCGGAAATATACCAGCCCATACTTGTAGAGTACAACCGGTGAAATAGTTGCATAGCCGTGAGAATAATTGTTAGTTATTATGTTTTGAAAATTTTAATATTGATCAAACTGAGTTCACCGTTAATAAAGCAGTTGATTTTTTTACATGCTCCGGCCCGAATAAACTATCCGGGAGATAGTCCGTTTAATGATTAAACTCATAAAAATTATTTTGTATGTATCACTGATTTTTACATCGTCAGTCGCTCTTTACGCCGAAGAGTCATCGCACGGTGATATTGTCATATTCCCTGCATACACAGGCAATTCTGTTGCAGATGTAATCATCAAAACTACAGCGTCCCGGATAAATGACACGTGTACAGCCTTGGGCAGAATGCTCCCCGTTGAAGAAAATTCTGTGCAGTTCGTGCTTAAGTCGGCTGATGGTAAAGACAGGTACGACCTGTACAGGAATACTGCCCTGTCTCTCGGTGCGGATGGATACGCGGTTATTACCCTCTATTCAGAAGGAAGCGCATTCAGGGCTGTTGTGGAATTTTTTCCACTTGCCGAGGAATACAAAGAGATGGGTTTCAGATACTCTGTCTACGCCTCAGTTGCAGAGAACATTCCGCTCAAGGCTGCCAGGGAGTTCGCGTTAAGGCTTAAAAAGTTCCCTCTTATTCTAAAGGTGCTGGGTAGCAGGGGTGATGACTTGCACCTGGTCTCTGCGGGGCAGTGGTACGGGCTTAAAGAGGGAACATACAGTTCGTCTTGCGGCATGGTCAGGATTGATCACGTAACAAGGTATACAGCGGTTGTACAATGCAAAGGTCTTTCCGAAGGGGCCAGGCTTACAATTGAGGTTTACCCGGATAATGATATGTATGTGAGCATGCTGGACCGCCAGATACTTGAGAACACAGTGCGGCGTTACGGCACAGATGAAATTCTGCAGCGAAGGAGCGGCAGCGGCCAGGAGCTTATACTGGCAACATGCCTTGTTAATCAGGGGGCCAGTTTCTGCCTTCCCGGCTACGGATCGTTCCTTTCTGTTGAGTACCTGGGAATTGAAAACGGTGTGGTCGACAGGGCTGCTGTGGGTTTTACGGGGATTATTACTGTGGCACATTTTATTCTTCCATCTGCGCTTACCGGTTTTGAGATCAATTTTTTTCCCTGGGAAAGGGACAGCGACAAGACTGAAGAGATTCAGCGGCTGCAGTATTTTCTGTGGGCAACTCTACCTTTGACCTTCACTGTTTCATATTACAGCCAGCTTTCATACCAGTACCTTGAAAAGAACCTTTTACCACCGCTCTTTATGGAGCATGACACAACAGCGGCCTTGCTCTCTACATTCATTCCAGGAGGCGGAATTTTTTATAAAGGCTACAGGGGGGCAGGATGGGCCTTCTATGCCGCTGAAATGTCCCTTGCCGGTTGCGCTGTCTATATGCACGGCACCAGGAACGGCTATATTTCAATTGCGGCCTTTGCCGCGTTAAAGGCTGCGGATATACTGGCTGCGTGGATACTTGATCCCTCGTACGCGCCGTTTATGAAAGAGGTTGCCGGACTTGATAGTGTACCGGAATTTGGCGCGGTTTTTCTACCCTCATCTGAAGGCAGGGGTGAATTTCTTGTGTCGGTCACATGGAGGTTCTGACCCTGTTCCCTGAAAAAAAGAAAACCGCCAGGAATATAATATACGCGGCTATCGCAGGCAGGGTAAGTACCGGGATAAACTTTGCAGCCGGGGCCAGTATGAGTATGACTCCCCAATGAAAAAAAATCGCCTTACGCGTGTTAAGCGCAATCGGGAAATCCTCCCACCGTATTATCACCATCATACCGGTTAGGTTCCAGCCGTAGAGTGAATAAAACGCGTGCATCCGTAGAATGATCCTGCCATGTAGTTCGTAAGAACCAGTGTTTTTTATGAGAATATACAGAATGCCTGTTATTGCAGTAAAGAGCAGGAAGTAAATTGCTGATACAAGAAAATATTTCTGCTGGATCTCCCTGCCGTACCTGAAAAAGACAAGGAAGATTAATAATACCGTAACAAATAGAAATGTGGATATAAACACCTCGCCTGAAAAAGACTCCGCGATAATAAATAGAAAGAAAACAATAACCCCGGCACAGACAGACCAGAATGCCAGGTGTTCAAACATTATCACGTTCACAGGTATATTGTTTTCAAGTATGCCGAAGATGATTGACATGGTGATCAGAGAAACAGGGAACGAGAAGCCCAGGAAGAAAACATCGAGCGTGAGCTTCTGAAAGTAAAAAAGCCTGAGCCACGAGTCATTGACTATGACAAAAGCCGAAAGAAGAAGCGCAATAACAAGGCAGAGCAGTGATGCGTCGTGAAATTTTTCAGAGGTGCTGTACCTTGCTTTAAAGAAGATAGCCGGGAATATCTGGAATTTCTCGCGCCTGAATGATTCAACTATTACCGCCAGGATAACAGCAGCCGCAGCAGCCGGTATATAAAGTTCCATGAAAGCCAGGATTGCGTAAAGAATACTTAGAGCGTAAAACAAGCCGGCCTTGATCCCCGGAGCCTGTCGCCTGCCCGTTATAAACAGTATGGTAAAACCGCCGCTTGTAAGGTTGAATAAAAATATATGCAGGCGTTCGAAGTTCATGTTTACATACTGGTCCATGAACCCGAATATGAACGCCGCTGCCATAGACGTAAAGAGCAGCAGCCTGAAAACAACAGGGAGCCTTTTATCCATGGTCACCGCTTATCAGTCGTTAAAGAATGCCCGGTATAATAAATAGGCCGAGTGTATGTCGGATTTTGACGTGACCTCGCACACAGAGTGCATCCCGAGCACGCACGGCCCCGCGTCAACGCAATCCATGCCGTAGCGCGACATCAGCATGGCGATTGTTCCGCCGCCGCCAATGTCAATTTTGCCAAGCTCCCCTGTCTGCCACGGTACTCTGTTTTTATCAGCAAGTCCCCTCATATACTGCATGTACTCGGCGTGAGCATCGTTTGTGTTGTACTTTCCGCCGCCTCCGCCGTATTTTTCGATAGAAACGCCTCGTCCCAGGTATGAGACATTCAGCGGGTCATTGACCGATTGAAATGTAGGGTCCATTGCCGCTGTAACATCGGCAGATATTGCCTTTGACTTTTCAAGGACATCGAATGCCGAACGGGTAGACCCGATAAGCTTGAGGTAATCGCGCGTAAAATGAAGCAGTGCAAAACTTTCAGCGCCCGTGTTGCCCCATGAACCTGTTTCCTCCTTATCGCAGAAGAAGGCAACTGCCGTGTGCACAGGGTTCTTCACCGAAGTGATGGCCCTGAGCGATGAATAGACGCAGACCCGGTCGTCCTGGCCGTAAGCGCCAACGATGCCGCGGTCAAAACCTATATCGACCGGTTTCTGCGCAGGAACAAATTCAAGTTCAGCGCATATAAAGTCCTCTTCAATCAGTCCGTATGAATCGTTCAGATACTTGAGCACGTTTAATTTAATCTTTTCCTTGATCTCTTTGTCGCACACCGGGATGTGGCCGCAGATTATATTCAGGTCCTCACCCTCGATGAGTTTTGTTCCGTCTTTTTTCATCTGCTCTTTGGCAAGGTGCGGTAGAAGATCAGGGATAATGAATTTTGGCTCGTCGTGTTCAACCCCAATATGGATTTCAACTTCGCTTCCCGATTTTGTGAACGCAATGCCGTGCAGTTCAAGAGGGGTATTAACCCAGTGGTATTTTTTTATTCCGCCGTAGTAATGGGACTGCAGCAGGGCTATATCCGAGCTCTGGTAGAGCGGGTTGGGTTTAAGGTCCAGGCGCGGCGAGTCTATATGTGAACCAATTACCCTGAAACTTTCAGTCTTTTCACCGGCAATAAATGCGGTCACAGTCTTATTTTTTATAACCCTGAATCCCCTGTCGCCGGATTTCAGGGATTTCATCTTCTCCATGTTTTTAAATCCGGCCTTTTCAAGAATTGCTATGATATTGGCCGAGCAGAGGCGTTCGGTTTTCGAGGCGCCTATGAATTTTTTATAGTCCTCGGCAAAAGTCATAACCTCGTGGGTCTCTTTTTCGCTGTAGTCGCACCATGTGCTCTCTTTTTTGTAAAAGAGCTGTTCCTCAAGCTTTTTATTTTTTGATTTCTTTTCTTCTCTTTTTTCCATTAAAAATCTCCTGTCATACTAATATAAGCATGTTTTGATCCATGCAGCAAATGATCAAATACTTTTTTTAAAGAAAAGACCGACACTTGGCCAGGCATGCCCTCACCGCTGCCCCGACAGGCATGGATGCCTTAGGCAAGCATGATTTCAGCATCCTGCTGATGCCTGCAGGCGTACATCGTGCACGCACTGTCGAGCGCGGACAGGAGGCCCAAAACAGCGCTCGACCGAAGGTGCCGGAGGCGGATGAGAGCATTTAGTAATATTTCATACATATAATTATTCTTCTTCAGAAATAATTCATAATCCGCCGATTTATAAAGTAATATCCATCCCCGGAGAATTTATGAGCGGAAGTGAGAACAGAAGCGTGCTGCTTCCTGACAGGTTCAGGGACCCATATACTTTCGAAAACGTAATCTCCATGCAAGGTGATATTCTTGATTGCGGATGCGCGGATCTGTCGCGCGTGGAATTTATCGAGCCATATTCCATGGTATCGTTTCTGCTGATGGGCAGGACATTTCTGCGCCTTAAGGGTGAAAAGCTCAGGTTGTTGAACATTCCTATGCATCTGAACCAGTACCTGCACAGGATGGATTTTTTTACAGAGGGTGTTTTCAATGTGACACAGCCCGTTGAACATAACCTTATGCTGAAAAGAAGCGTGGCCAGTAAAAGACTTATAGAAATTACCGGTATTCCTAACAAGGAGCGGCAGAGCGTCAATGTCATATCATCGGTAATTGCCCTTTTCAGGAAGCGGGCGCCGGGTATCCTGAAGTTCTGGATGGATGAATCGGTTATCGATTATTTTGTGACAGTTATTTCCGAGCTGTGCCAGAACATTTTTGAACACAGCCTTGATACAGGATACCTTGCGATCCAGACCTATAAGTCAGGGAGCGAGAACATTGCCAGGCTTGTCATATCCGATTCGGGCATAGGGATGATGCAGAGTTTCGGCAGCAGGCCGGACGTGGTTTACGGCTCGGGTGCGGAACTGATTGAGATGGCACTGACACAGCCGCTCTCGAGCAAAAGGGAGTTCGGCTACGGCCTTTGCCAGGTCAACACGATAGTTGAGCGTTTAAAGGGAACGCTGTTTATCCGTTCAGAGAGTTCATCCCTTACTGCGTTATATAATAAAAAGGATAAAAGCGGCAAACACCTTTTCCACAGGAACGGTCTTGCGCATTTTGACGGTACACAGATTTCTATTTCACTTTCAGCGTAGGTTACTGATGATAATTGATGTTGCTAAAATCGCCAAAAGCTGTAAAATCAAGCTGCCGGACCTTATAACAAGACCGGTGGGTAGAAAGCTGTATGCAACAGTAAAGGAGAAGCTTGAATTTGCCGGCAGGGGTGAAACGGTGCTGCTCGATTTTGCAGGGGTCAAGGTGATAGATTCGTCGTGTATAGACGAACTGATTGTAAGACTTATTCAGGATTCATACGCGCGTGACTTTTATATAAAACTGAGAAATGTTTCACCTATATCTGAAATAAATATTGACTCGGTCTTCAGTTCATATTCAAATTACAGGGACAGGCGTATTGCAGTTGTACGCGAGGAACTCGGAAGGAACAACAAGTTTTACATAGGGCCTCTCTCTGAAACAGAGAGGGATGTGATAGATTACCTGAGGCTTAATCACAGGGCCAGTGTAACGGATTTGAGCATTTTTTCCGGTATGGAAAAGGAAACAGCATCAAGCCTGATCGACGGACTTACGTCAATACGGGTAATCAAAAAAGAAAACGGCGATTTTATATCAATCTGAAGCGGTGTTATGCGGTCTGCGAAAATTAGAAAGGAATCTACACCAAAGGATGACAGCCTTTTCGGACTACTGTCATCGTACAAATCGTATAACACTTATCTGCGGATTCTTGCCGATGAAGATGAGTCCGAACTGGCTGTAGTGATTACCCGGAACCCCGGATTCTGGAAAAATATTCCGGCAGAGCAGTTTGGAAAATTCAGGCAGGTAAAGAGGCTTGATATAGGAACTGACCGGCTGTTTGTAAAATATATCCTGCCGGAACATCTTGTAAAAGTTTACGGACCAGCCGCAGGGATGAAAATTGCGTCTGACAGAATTACTGTTGAAAACATGCTCAGTGACAAGGGGCTTTATATAATCAGAACATCCTCAAAAAACAGCCAGAAGGTGTTCAGCTGGGTTAAAAAGACAGTCAATCTTTCACCTCAACGAAAGTATGAAATTCACGAAATTTGCATCGCGGAAAAGCAGGAATAAAGAATGGGACAGCAGAATGAATCTTTAAACGAAAAGGCCAGAAGGATTGAAATTTCGCTTAAATACACCAATGGCGATATGGATAAGGCGAAGCAAATGTCCTCCGGCAAGCTGCAGGATGTTGTTGTTATCAAGGGTAAGTTCGCGGTTGCAGATAAAAATACTTCCGGGCTTATACTTGGTTTTGTCAACGTGGTGGGCGAGTATATATCTTCTATAAGAGTGGTAATGTCTGCCAATACAAGGGTATACTCAAGCGTGCGTGTTTTTGATTCATGGAAGACCCTTTATAAAAATCTTGTGGCTTATGAATCTGCCGATGACAGCATGAATTCGGGCAAGCTTGTAAACGACCTGCTCACTTCATTTATTGAAACGGACATATTCCCCGACGCGCAGAGTAAAAATCTTGATTTTCTTTCTGTGTCAATCCAGGATATGATTAAAAAGAGTACAGGTTCAGATAAGGTAAAGAGCCAGTTTGATATAGAGATGGCCTCATCACTTGATCTTGAACTGGCTGGCGTTGAAATTATGCTTCCCGGGCCCGCTGAACCTGCGCCTGAACCCGAAAGTGCTCCTGCCTCGCAGCAGAAACCTCAATCAGACAGCCCGTTCCGTAAAAAGCTCGATGCCATCGAGGAGAATGCAACATATATTATTGAGGCGGTCTGCGTGCTCTCTCCCGTCAAGGGGAAGCATATAAGCGAAATTCAGCCAGGTGAAAGGATACTGGTTGTCTTGTCGGCAAAGGACGCCATGTCTGACAGGATCGTCGATGCGTACAAGGCCAGGGGTGAAGACGGCCAGCCGCTCCCCATAGTGGGACGTGTAATAGAGAAGGTTCCCAATGAAGAGGGAAGGGGATATATTATATATACCCTCGTTGCAAAAGGGATCTATGCAAAAATAGTAGAAGAAGAGAGCGTCAAGATACAGACCGAGCTTACAAAGGCATCCATGGACGGGGCTGAAACCGTTGAGGAAGATCCTTATAAAAACAGGATATTTACTTATCTTATCTACGGTCTGTTTATTGTTCTCATAATCGCTATTGTTGTAATCCTCATGATGATATAACATATAATGAAACGCCTCTGCGATATTGCCTGCCGCGCCGGTATAATATTTATTATCTGCATCCCGGCATTTTCCCAGATGCCCGACTGGTTCTTTTTTAAAGACAGGGCCGGTAACGGATACTACTACGACCGTGCTTTTAAAATCAGGATTACGGATGAGAAAGAATTCAGTTATGAGCCGGTTTCGGCTGACGGCATAGATTTTTATTTTAACACTGGTGTAGATTACGTTAAGGCCGGCCGCATTAGTGAGGGCCTTTTTTATTTTAAGTCCATACGGCTTCTCAGGTCTGATAACATGAGGATAAACCGTGTGCGGAATGATTCAACAAAATGGATCAATGCGCTTTATAAAAAACATGGTGACCGGTTTGAATATGCTGACCGGGAGAGCACCGTACTCCTGGCCGTTAATGGCGGCGTGTACGAACTGGTCAATGAGAAGCTGTTCTACAAAATAAATTTTACCGGCAGGCCACATGTTATAAAAAACGGATGGAAAGACCGTTACAAAGGATACGGACTTAAACTTGGCATAAATATGGTCAGTAACACTGCAACTGATGGCTATGATTACATGCTGGGGATTGAAACCCGTATTTTTACAAACGCGCTCGATTCACTTGAAGAGGCAGAGTCTGTGCTTTACGGTGAACTTGTGTATGATTCATTGAAAAGGGAGCAGCTTCTGCGTCGGGATGACCGTGCAGTCTATTACTACGAGTATGAGAGCGGTGCTCCATTCTGCGGTGTAGAGGCTCTTTTTTTTAACGGCAGAATAGTACACCTGGCTCGCGGAATATGCCACATGGAGCTGAAGGAACGGGTGATTGAAGAGATGAAGAAAAATTTAACAGGCCTTGTGCTGATTAAATAGGGGATCTGTATAAATTATAATTTGCTCTTCGCTTATTATCCCCTGTAGACGAGCGCGGTTTCGCCGCAGTTGTCCCAGTCCTTGCAGTTACGGCAGTCCTTCCATATTTTTTCAGGGAAATCATCTTTAGAGACAACGGTGAAACCGTTTTTACTGAAAAATTCAGGCTTGTAGGTAAGAGTAAAAATACGGGTTGAGTCTTTGCGATCAATTCTTTCGACAATTTTTTTTAACAGGGAACTTCCTATTCCTCTGCCGTGATAGTTTTCGTCGATAGCGAACGATCTTATCTCTTTAAGTGTTTCGCCGTAGTCGTAAAAAGTAGCCGCACCGATAACTATACCAGAATCCTCGGCAACAAGGAAATTTTCAAGATTGTCGTGTATGTCTTCGCGGCTGCGTTCAAGGATTACGCCCTGCAGCGCATAATGGCTGATCAGGCTGTGTATGGGGTCTATATCCTTTTCCTGTGCTGGTCTTATTGTGTAGCTCATCACCCTTCCGGCTTAAATGCGTTTGATTATTTGTGCATTTGCCGAAATTGCATACTGCCTGTAAAGAGAAATTTCTGTAAGAGTTTTGCGTGCCTCGTTTTCAGTTTTATACGGGCCTGTAAAAATTCTGAAATTGTCCCTGCTTTTTGATACAATAACTGTATGCCCTTTGCTGCTTAAAAACTGTGCCACGTTTTTAGTGTCTGTCTCGCTGTATTCTTTGCCAAGCTGTATCACAAAAGGGAACTCGTCTTTGGGATAGAGGGTGTTGGCCTGCCTGTTTTCACCTGAGATCTCTTTTACAAGCCCGGACATCTTTGAGCTTATGCTGTTCATTGTATTATAGGTTTTTTCATCAACGATACTTCTTTCTGCTCCGCCCGCAAATTTGATACCAACTACCAGGCCGGTGGTAAACGCAATGATAATCAGTGCTGTTATAAGCGTAAGCATCCTTACAGCTCTGTTATGGTTAGTATCATTTTCTCTGTCAAGCGCCCTTGTGGTCCTTGCAAAGTATTCAGGATCGGATTTATCAAATTGCGGCGGCATACTGCGCAGGTGCCTGCCATCGTAAAAGTCCATGTTCTGCATATTTAACCTGTTGATTAAAAGTTTAGGCAGGGGGTGATTTTTGCCCCCTGTCCACATAATATATGTCGGCAGGCCGGATGTGCTTTTTTAGTAAAAGAGGATTTTTTAGTAAATTAATCAGCGTTAATTTCTTAATTATTCTGTAGTATAAAATGTTCCACTCTTTCGTTGCCGGGGAGAGTGGAACATGATTATTAAGCTAAAAAGTTATTTAAGGAGTAATCGGAATAAAATGTAATCCCTTTGTAACCAGTTAATACTGATTGAAAAAGAGTCCTGCGCACGCGGGACTTATAAGCTACCTGTTTTTTACCTCAAAGTCCTTCATGAATTCAACGAGTTTTTCAACACCCTCTACCGGCATGGCATTGTATATGCTTGCCCTCATGCCGCCGGCTGTCTTGTGGCCTGCAAGGGTTACCAGTCCGCTCTTTTCAGCATCTTTGATGAATTTTGCGTCAAGTTCAGGGGACGAAGTTGTGAAAGTTACGTTCATTAGTGATCGGTATTCCCTGTCAACGTTTCCACGGTACATCATTGATTCATCGAGAAAATCGTATATAAGAGAAGCCTTGTGCCTGTTGATCTTTTCCATCTCTACTATTCCGCCCAGCTCTTCAAGCCATTCGAAGATCAGCTTTGCCATGTATATGCCATAAGTGGGCGGGGTGTTGAACATGGACCCGTTCTCGGCATGTATGCGGTAATCGAGCATGGAAGGAAGGTTTTCAGGAACGCGTTTCATCAGGTCTTTGCGTATAATTACAATGGTGAGCCCTGCCGGTCCTATGTTCTTCTGTGCGCCGGCGAATATCAGTCCATAGTCTTTTACATTGTACTGCTCCGAGAGTATGCAGGAAGACATGTCTGCTATGATCGGCACGTCCCCTGTGCCGGGAAGTCCTGTGTATTTTGTTCCGTATATTGTGTTATTGTAGCATAAGTGAACGTAGTCAGCGTCCGGATCGAGTGCAAGTCTTTCAAAAGCTGGTATATATGCAAAGGTTCTGTCTTCGGAGGATGCCGCGATATTCACTTTGCCGAATTTTTTTGCTTCGACGACAGCTTTTTGAGTCCAAGCGCCAGTGTTGATTATATCGCACTTTTTGTTATTTGTCATAAGGTTCATGGGTATCATGGCAAACTGCAGCGAAGCTCCGCCCTGAAGAAAAAGCAGATGGTACGAGTCAGGTATATTCATCAGTCTTCTAAGGCGTTCCTCGGTTTCAGTTATGATCGCGATGTATTCTTTTGACCTGTGGCTCATTTCCATGACCGACATTCCGGCATTTCCGTATTCAAAAAGTTCGGATGCTGCTTTTTTAAGCACCATTTCCGGAAGAGCTCCCGGACCTGCAGAAAAGTTATATACCCTTGACATTGTTGACCCCCATTTGAGATAATAATTATACAGATAAACCGCGGGCATTACTGTCAAGTTAAATGTTCAGGGGAGTAGGTTAATAACCGGCTGGAAATTATAGTTGTTTATTATTATAATAATTATATGGTCAGTTTTTGTCAGGTGTATTCCAAATAATGAAAAATTATATAACAATGCTCAGGCCCGGGGATTCTGTAAACGAGGAAGATGTAAAAAGACGTTACAGGGAACTGGTAAAACAGAATCATCCCGATCTTTTTCCCGAAGAGAGGCGAAGGGAACAGAATCTTATACTCATGGAGATTAACGAGGCATACCTTTCAATAATTGGTAGCGGTGAAGATGATGTGAATAACGGTGTGCAGGCAAAGGCGTCTTCGGGGAACGTGCCTGTAATGCACCGCGACCCTGCCTATGTATATTACAGGTCGGCAATTGATCACCTGAACAGAGGTAATTATATTTTTAACTGGAGCAGGTACGCTACCACAAAATTCAGGTATCATTTTGACGTAAGAAAGAGCAGCATGCTCAGGACAGCGCGGGAGGCTCTTGAGCATTACAGGATTGCCTACAGTTCATTTATGAAAGTATGTACAGGCTACCCGGGATCGGTATGGGCCGGTGATTCGGCGGATAAACTTGACCATATAGAAAAGCTTAACGAAAGGTATACTGAAATAATAGAAAGGCTGACAGGCGGCTTACCGGAACAAAGATAATCCGCCTGTCACGTGTTTTATTCAAACATGGTGAAGTGAAAATATATCCCCAGAAGCGTACAGGTTACAAGACTGAGTGCCAGGTGTATTTTCCTGGCTGTCGCGATCTCAAATCGTTTTTGCCTTGCTGTGTAAATACCGAACAGCCAGGTGATGACGTATGATACTGTGAGTGCCAGCAGAAGTGATTTCATATAAAGCTCCCTGTTTTAAATTTTTTATGCAAAGATTCCGTCATATATCGCCGCGTGAGATTTTTCGTCGGGCAGTATGTGGCTCAGTATTTTAAGATATGACGGATCACCATCATACTTCAGTCTCTCTTCGATACGGGTAACTGCAGCTGATTCCTTGTCAGCCAGGGACCGTAATTTTTTTTTAAGGGGAACAGGCCGTATGACAAAACCTGCGAATTTGCCGATAAAGACCCAGAGTTTTTCACTCCCGGCGTTTTCATTAAACCTGTTCTTAAAGAATTGGTTGAACATCCGTCCATGCTTATGCTCCTGTTCAGATGCCTCTTTCAGTTTATGATACAGGGCGCTGTCTTTTCGGCCGTACTGCCCGGCGAGTGTTGAATAGAGCCCGGCCGCGAACATCTCTGTGCGGAATGAGCTCTTAACGTGTAATTTCAGGTTTTCCATAGTTTTTTACCTTAAATAATTTCTCTCCCCGGCCTTGAAAAGGTTAAGGTCTTCAGGGTCGGGGCATTTTTATTGTTTCATGTATCTTATACCATTCCGGAAGTAAACCGTGACAGAATCCCT
>JAAYBQ010000054.1 GCA_012730035.1 Spirochaetota bacterium | reverse complement strand
TGTTCCTATGATTTTTGCCCAGATTATTTTGCCGGTGCTGTCCAGTTTAATTACCTGCTGATTTGAGAATATTTTATAACCGGAGTATAAAGTGTAATCACCACCGGCCAGAATAATGGATTTTTCGTTTTTATCACAGGCAACTATGCCGGGTGAAAACAGGCTGCTTCCTGTATATATTTTTGTCCACATGACACTGCCGGCCATGTCGATTTTCATCAGTATGAATTCGCCGTTTTCGTCACCCATCTCTGTTATGCGCATCCCCGTTGCCAGAATATACCCGTCTGCAGAAAGCACAATTGCATCAGGCCTGCATCCGCTGAAGCTTTTCTGCCATATAACAGTTCCGGCTTTGTCAACCTTTGTAAGGCGCCCTCCGTCTGTCAGCGTGATAAAGCTGTTCTCCCCGGTATGCAGGATATTTCTGCCCGTGTATCTGTTGTACGAGTAGAGTTTTGACCATGTTTGTTGAGTCTGTATGTCGAAGATTGCTGCTGTATCACCGTTAGTATCGCCTGTGATATCATCGCCGGCTTCACTGCCTGTCTCGCAGTTTACAAATGCTGCTGATAAAACTATAAGAATGGAAAGCAGTAAGTGGCTGGATTTTTTTTGAACCGGTTTCATAATATAACATCCTCTGGATGGGATTTTTATCAACAGAAAACCGAAAATGTGTGATTTGTCAACCGGCTTTTACTTTTCTGGTGTTTTTATTGCTGATTATGACACCATTTGTGCTTCAATTATCGCACGGTTACCATTTTCGGCGCCGTTCCTTTTATTGCAGCAATTATTCGTTCGGAGGATGTTCCTTTACCTTATCGGCTTCTTTTTATTCACATCCGCCGGTTCCCGGGCAGCAGGCTTTCCCTACTTCTTCCATGCGTAGATTATAACACTCTTCGGGAAGAAGTAGTTGCAGAAACGTTCACACCTGCGCATGAACTTTGACGAGAGGCCCATGACAAGGAACCTGTGGTAGCCTCTGGTAATGGGGTGTTCGGAATTGTGCAGTCCCACTACTCCGCGTATTATCCACCATATTGTATGGAACGAATGTTTAAAGTCAACGGCATAGACTTCAAGTCCGTTTTTTCGCATGATATGGGCCAGTTCAGAAGGAAAAAATTTACGGACATGCCCCCCGGGAGAAGTGAAATATTCGTACGTAATTGCATCATATATTATTTCACTGAAAAAGGTGGGTACGGTGATCGCGATGCGGCCGTTCTTTTTAAGTACCCGGGAAAGTTCCGCGCATGCCTGGAACTCGTCATTTACATGTTCCATTACCTCGGAACATATTATCCTGTCGAAAGTTTCATTTTTAAACGGAAGGTTAAGCGTGTCGCCTATGTGGCAGAGAAAGCTGCTTCCCTCGGGAGCATCCCCTTTTTTGATCATGCTTGCAATTGTGTACCTGGTTTTGTAGAGCGAGTCCAGGTCAAGGTCAAGGCAGAATACCTTAGCGCCGCGCTTTATATACTCAACTGAGTGCCTGCCCCAGCCACATCCTGCGTCAAGCGCCACGTTCCCCTTTTTAACCGCAAGCCTGTCGAAATCAACGGTAAGCATCAATAACCTCCCGGTAAACCTTTACCATCTCTTTTGCCGCGTTCTCCCATGTAAATACCTGTTGTATTCTTTTACGCGCGGCCTTACCCATCTTTTCCCGGACTTCAGGATTATCCATAAGGTAGTCGATCGCAGTTGCAAGGCCAAAGGGGTCCCTGGCCTTTACAACGTAACCGGTCTTCATGTGCTCGCCAACCACTTCGGGCAGAGCGCCCCCATCGGATGAAATAAGGGGCAGCTCGCAGGACATTGCCTCGGCTGCAGGAAAACCGAATCCCTCGTACAATGAAGGTGATACCGCAATCTGGCTCTGTGAATAGAGCTCAAGCAGCTTTTCACCCGGGATCTTGCCTGTAAAATGAATTCTGTCGTTTAATTTAAAATTATCGATCCATTTTGTAACATAAGTCCTGTTTGGTGCGCCACCGTCAACAACGGTGAGATTGACTTTATGCTTTGTAAGGGTCAGAGCCTTAAGCAGGTAGACAACACCCTTTTTTCTGTCCTCGACATTACCCACAAAAAGAACACTGCCCGGCTTTTTTCTGACCCCCTTAAGCGGCCTGAAAAACTCAGTATCCATGCCGTTATATACAACACTCATCTTTCCAGGTTTAATTTTAAATGCCTTAATAATCTCTTGAGCCGAGTCATGTGAAACAGTTATAATATGATCAAGCCTGCGGGCCACGAATCCCTGCATTATAAGCGGGTAGTACAGCACGCGTTTTACCTTCAGGCTGAACTCGGACGGATACTCAAACCATGTTGAACGGTCTATTGAGAGCGGGTGGTGTATGGTAGAGACAAACGGAATACCCAGAGTTTTAATCAGCAGAAATCCGTAACCAAGATTCTGGTTATCGTGAATTATATCGAACCTGTGCGTCTTCATAAGTTCCCGCAACTTGAAGTATGCCCTGACCGAAAAAGCCTCGATCTCGGGGAATATTCCGAACTTTGATGCCACAAATTCGTAAAAGTTAAGCGGCCTTAATGTAGCAAAGGGTTTATGCGGCTTAATGTAATCCTTCTTTTTGTTAAAATAATTATGGTTGCCGACGTAGTGTATGTGCACGCCCTCCATTGGAGGAAAGTACGGCGGGCCCTGGATTACATGAACCTCGTGCCCCAGCTTTACAAGTTCACGGGCTATGAACATTGTATAGATTCCCTGCCCTCCGCAGTAGGGGTTACCCCTGTATGTGAGCAGGCATATCTTCATCTGCCCCTCCCGTATTCTTCAATAACATCCCTGTAGACATCAAGTGTATTCTTGGCAGCGACAGGCCACGAAAAGTTTTCTACCGCGCGTTTTCTGCCGTTCTCACCCATCTTTTCGCGCAATTTTTTATCCGCAAGCAGCCTGAGTATGGCATCCTTAAGAGCGTCCGGGTCTTTTGGCGGAACATGAATCCCGCAGTCCGGGGTAACAACCTCTTTAAGGGA
This sequence comes from Spirochaetota bacterium, assembly GCA_012730035.1. Classification (GTDB taxonomy): domain Bacteria; phylum Spirochaetota; class UBA4802; order UBA4802; family UBA5550; genus JAAYBQ01. The sequence continues at coordinate 9,306 of JAAYBQ010000054.1, read as the reverse complement.
ACCGGCAGTGGTTACTACAACCGGAGTTTTACACGACATCGCCTCGACAGCGGGAAGCCCGAATCCTTCAAAAAGCGATGACATGACCAGTATGGTCTTGCGGCTGTACATGCTTACAAGCTGTTCGTATGTAAGCTTGCCTGTGAATTTTACACGATTCTCCAGGCCCATCTTTTTAATCATGTCAGCGGCTGTAAGTTTTTTAGGAGGGCCGTCATCCACTATAGTCAGCGTTATATGGTCGGGAAGCAGCTTCATCGCTTCAAAAAGGTAGATCAAGCCCTTCTTGCTGTCCTCGGTGTTTCCCACAAAAAGCAGGGCATTATCCTCGCGCTTCTCCCCGGTATTACGGAACATGTCAACATCCATGCCGTTAAATACAACCGAAACATTCTTCTTTTTAACACGAAATGCCTTCTGCAGTTCATCCACACCCTCTGTAAAAGATGTGATCACCCTGTTAATCCTGCGTATAACAAATCCCTGCATTACAAGGGGATAGAATAAAATTGTCGTGGTCCTGTCCCAAAGCCCCCTGTTCCCCGCAAGATCAGCTTCACGGTCTTTTGTAAGGGGATGGTGCACTGTTGTCACTATGGGTATGCCGTAACCCTTCATGGGAACGGTTGCCCAGCCAAGGGACTGAATGTCATGGATTATGTCGTAGCGTTTTGTTTTAAGGATTTCTTTAAGCGCAAAAAATGCTCTGAAACTGAAAGTCTCCATCTCAGGGAACATGTGCAGGCGAGTGAGCACGTAGTCCGCAAAGTTCCAGGGCGTGGCAAGGACTCTTTTCAGCTTTTCAACGGGTATATCTTTTGATTTAACAGACCAGATGTTCAGGTTCTCGACTTTGTAGACATTGGCCCATTCTTCAAGCGGGTCAGGGTATGGAGGCCCGACCATTACGTCCACCTCGACTCCCAGTTTTGCGAGTTCCCTGGAAAGATTATATATATAAATTCCCTGGCCGCCGCAATAGGGATTCCCTCTGTATCCGCAAAGAAGGACTTTCATGACTGCTTCCGTGTCAGCGTTTACTTCCCGTCTGTCGGGAGAGTGGATCTGGTTGTTATAATTGCCAGTCCCACCCAGAAAACTGCTCCAAGTACAACTGCAGAAATTACAAGCGCAGGTATTGCAAGAGCCCAGAAACTTCTGACATAGACTCCGTAGACAAGGGCTGCTGCAAGCAGAGCAGTACTGACGCATAGCAGTAAGGCCTTTATCTTTGAATTATCTTTTTTTTCAACAATCTCGGGCATTGGAGGCACCACCTTTATACTTAAAATAACCCAGCCTATCCAGAAGCCTGTACCGAGCACGAACAACGCGCCTGCTGCCACCGGAACTGCCACAGAAAAATAGGTCAGGGTGTTGATTTCACCAAGATCCACGGGCAATGTGCTTAAACCGTCATTACCCGCAATAAAAAATACCGCATATAATAAAAATGCAAAAAGACCGGCCGATACAATTACTGCCAGAATTCCCCAAATCTTTGCTCTCGGCATATTATTGCCCCGTAAATTTTTTTTTAACCGTGCAGTCAGTTTTGCTCTGAGTATATGAATGTCAACTTTAATATTTTATGCACTTTTACTCAGACAGAGCATCTTTCTCAAAATGATATGCTCTATTTTTGATAATATTTTATGCACTTAACGGAATTTTTGTGCAGTATTGCCCGATCGTAAACTCTTTAAACACGCATCAGCTATTTTTTTACTTTTCGACTGAATATACTTCGATATTTGTCATAAATATGTTATATTATAGTAAATACTGAATTTTGATGTTTTCTAAATAATTCTGCTTTAGTCTGAAGAGAATTTAATTTTAGTCTGTAATGTGCCGATATAAAAATAAAAATGTACGACTGAATGGTATGAGAATGAAAGTTACATCGGAACAGAAAGAGAACTTTATTGTAATAAACATAAAGGGGACTCTTTCGATAGAAAACATTTCACCATTTGAAACCCTGGTGAATAAACACGTTGAGAAAAAAGATAACATACTCATAGACCTTTCAGAACTGACTTTTATTGACAGCTCCTCGCTGGGTATTATAGTTGTATACTTCACAAAATCAGAAAAAAACAACCGCAATTTCGCGCTGCTGAACATAAATCCTGATATTATGCAGATGTTCAAGATAACCGGGCTTGACAAAAGGATCAGAATATTCAGCAGCATTGACGAAGCAACGTCGGCACTCGGTACCGCATAACATTTTGAAAACTGCATGATAATCGTAGCATTTCTCGGAAATCCCGGTAAAAAATATGCCCGCACAAGGCATAACATCGGTTTCATAACCGGTGAATTTTTTTCAGGTGAAAACGGAATAAAAATAAACAAGAAGAATTTCTCGTCGGAATACGGCACGGGGACTATCTGCGGCCATGATGTTCTTCTGCTTTTTCCTCAGACATTTATGAACCTGAGCGGCCAGGCGGTTAAGAAGGCCATGGACTTCTACCGGACTGAACATTCATCCCTTATAGCAGTCCATGACGAAATAGAGCTTCCCTTTGCCGATATAAAAATCAAGACGGGCGGCGGACACAAGGGGCACAACGGGCTCAGGTCTATAATAGCCGAAACAGGGTCGCCGGACTTCCACAGAATACGCTTTGGTGTAGGCAGGCCCGATAATCCGCAAATGGATGTGGCCGATTATGTGCTTTCAAACTTTTCTGCAGAGGAGCTGGAAAAAATCGGCCTGGTTCTTCCGGAAGTGAGCAGACTTATTATTTCAATCATTTCAAAGAACTGAACCCGCTCAATTTACCGCGTAATTATTGTGTTGATTTTATAACAGGTTTACATTATTTTAAACAGATAGATTTATTCCGGATTGCCCTGATGACACAGTTGAATTTTTTTAAAATCCGGTTGTGGACTTTTTGCAGCATCTGCCCGGTTTGCCGGCAGGGCGTTAAATAATGATAATCCCATTAACGTGCGGATTATCAGTTTTGCTAAATCCATTACGAGAGGACCGTCAATGATACTTCGTTTTTTCCTTTCATTACTGATAGCCACGGCTTCGTCATATATTTTTTACGATTATATTTATCACAAGACAGTTCTTGCCCTGCTTATATGGATTATTATGTATATTGCTTCATGGCGCATACTTAAGTCTGTGCATAACCGGAACGCAAAAAAGGTTCCGGGTTTCAGGTTCAAGGATATTGAAGCTGAGAAAACCGTTATAGGCGGAATAAAAAAACTGCGTAATATTCGCGGCCTTACACTGAAAATCACATCCAATGACGTGGCAAAGCAGATTCAGGACATCTGCAAAACCGGCGCCGAAATATTTGAATACATAAGGGAAAATCCCGAAGATCTTAAAAAGGCAAAGCAGTTCATTAACTATTACCTTGATACCACTGAGAAAATTGTTAACAGGTATGTCCAGCTCTCCTCCGCAAAAGAAAAATCACCGGAGGTACATGCATCTTTAAAAAAAGTTGAGGAGACTCTATCTTCAATAGATCTTACTTACAAAAAACAGCTGCACAACCTGCTTGAAAATGATGTACTGGACCTTAATACCGAGATTAAAGTACTTGAAACAACGATGAAACTTGAAAACTGAATATTAATATAACAGGGGGCAGCAATGGAAGGATCAGTTCAGGCGCAGGAAATTAAAAAAGAAGTTACTTTAAAAGACCTCAGTCCGGAAGAGAAAAAGAAGGTAGACGAGATCGCAGCCCAGATTGACATAAATGACTCTCAGGGAATAATTCAATACGGTGTGGGTGCACAGAGCAACATATCAAACTTTGCCGACAGCATACTTGAACAGGTTAAGGCAAAGGATGCAGGTGAAGTAGGCGAAACTCTAACCGACCTGATGCTAACTGTAAAAAAGCTTGATGTCGATTCGCTTTCAGGCGAAAGCTTTATGTCGAAAATACCTCTTATAGGCAACCTGGTGAACAGCACCAAAAAATTTATTGCCCAGTACCAGTCGATTGAACACCACATGGAAGAGATAATTGACGAAATGAACAAAGCCAGGATGCAGCTGCTGAAGGACATAACCCTTCTTGACGCACTCTACGAAAAAAACAGGGATTACATGCAGGAGCTTGAGCTCTACATCCTGGCCGGAGAAATAAAACTCAAGGAGCTGAACGAAAAGACACTCCCCGAACTGAAGAGTGCGGCAGCAGCATCGGGAGACACCCTTGACGCGCAGAAGGTTCAGGACCTTACGCAGATGATCAACAGGTTCGAAAAGAAAGTCCACGACCTTAAACTGAGCCGCATGGTTTCCATACAGTCGCTGCCTCAGGTGCGTCTTATACAGAACAATGACCAGCTGCTTGTTGAAAAAATTCAGAGTTCCATACTGAACACTATCCCGCTCTGGAAAAACCAGGTTGTTATAGCAATCAGTCTTTTCCGCCAGAAAAAGGCAATCGAGCTGCAGAAAGAGGTCACAGAGACAACAAACGATCTGCTGCAGAAAAACGCGGACCTGCTTAAAACAAGCAGCCTGGACGTAGCCCGTGAATCTGAAAAGGGTATTGTTGAAATTGATACTCTGAAGAAAGTCCACGAAAGCCTTATCTCGACCATTGATGAAACACTGAAAATACAGGCAGAAGGCAAAACCCGCAGATTACAGGCAGAGGTTGAAATCACCAAGCTTGAAAATGAGCTCAAGGCAAAGCTCGCACAGGTAAAGAGCGAGGGTTCTCTTAAACTGTAGCAGTCTATGTCATCCTCGCGAATGCGGGGATCCATTTCAGCACAATATTATTAATGGATTAGCCAGAGCTCTTCCAGAGGTCGCCCGTCTTCACGGGAATGACCGTTTTGATTTATAAATATATTATATCATTCGGGGGTTACCCATGCCCATACTTGTACCTCTTGCTGAAGGTTTTGAAGAGATTGAAGCCATTGCGGTAATTGACCTGCTCAGGAGAGGCGGTGTCGAGGTTGTAACTGCAACTCCTGGTAAAAATCCCGTTACCGGATCTCACAGAATACCGGTTACGGCAGATACCATTCTTGGGCATTCCACCCGGTTCAGCGGAATAGTTCTTCCGGGGGGTGGACTTGGCACAGAGAACCTTAAAAATGACAGCAGGATCATTGACCTTGTGCGGGTAATTCATAATGAGAGCGGACTTACTGCAGCAATCTGCGCAGCACCCTCAGTACTTGCCGCCGCGGGTATAATGAAGGGTATCAGGTTTACCTGCTATCCCGGCTATGAAAATGAAATTAAAGGCCATGGAGGTATTCATACCGGCGATCCGGTAGTAAAAGATGGCCATATAATAACCGGGAAAGGGGCGGGATGCGCTGTGCAGTTCGCCCTTGCACTTCTTGAGGAACTGAAGGGCCCTGAGACTGCCAGAAGCATAAAAGAGCAGATAATGACCCCCTGAAAAACCATCAAATTCATGGAATAGTACAATTCCATGAATTTGAATATAATCTTGACAATTTTTTGCCGATATATTAATAAGATTAATATTCAATGCATTTCAATTTTTTATATCATAAAGAGAATAATTCAGGAAAACTGACCGGGTTATGGCTATAAATCCATTTAAAGAAACCAATCTTGATGACCTGCAGAAGGGCACACGTCAGTTCTTCATTGACCATTTCAGCACAACCAGCGACAGGCTTCGTGAATTCTGGGCAAGGTTCAAAAAAAAGGGTAATGAACGCATTACCGTAATGTTCATACCCCACTCTGAGAAAAAAATAATCAACTTCCACATATCTATTTTTGCCATATCCACTATTGTCGGCATAGTTGTAACAATAGTTGCAATAACATCAGTCCTGATAATCAACCATTCCTCCACAGTAAAAGAGGTATCCATTCTTAAAAAATCGGGCGAGGATTCTGAAATACAGGTTAAAATATATAAAGCAGAGATTGCCAAACTCTACGATATATTCCAGAAATTTAAACCTGAAATAACCTATCTTTACGACCTTACACCCGACAGCAATATTGACTCGTTGTGGGCCAAAGGCGGTGAACCTAACCCCAACCCGAATCCAGTGAATGTTGAAAATGACCAGAATGTTCCCTCTGACGAACTGCTGAGCATACAGGAGATCCGGCAGGAACTTGATACAACAAAGCAGATTATTGGGAAGATTAAAAGTTTTCTGAACTACAAAAAAAAGCTTATCGAAAATACACCATCTATCTGGCCTGTTGACGGATTTGTCGTTTCAAGGTTCGGCTACAGAAATTCACCCTATACTTTTGAGACGGAATTCCATTACGGCATTGACATTGAGGCTTTCCCCGGAGCAGAGATACGTGCAACAGCACCTGGCAACATCAGGGATATAGTATGGGACCCGGTTCTTGGACTTACAGTTTCGGTGCAGCATAAATACGGATTTGTAACATCATACAGCCACTGCCAGCGCGTTTCTGTTGAGCCAGGGCAGAAAATATCAAAGGGTGAAATTATTGCCTTTGTAGGACGCACGGGTAAGACCACCGAATATATATGCCTGTACCAGATAAGGATAGGTACAGAATACGTTGATCCCATGCCATACCTGAACAGGATATCCCGATAATTTATTATTTTATCGTGCATAAAAAAAACCGCTTAGCGGTTTTTTTTATGCACGGTGAAGATCATTCTACAGGTCATCTTCATTTCTGCTTGATGTGAGCAGCTCGTCCGGAACCTCGTCGATCCTTTCACCAATCTTGACAGCAAGCCTGTTAGACACAAGGCCCGGAGTACACTTGTACTTTCTTCTTCCACCTATCGAAAGAACCATATCATCGCCGACCTTTGTTTCGGGCAGCTTTATAACATCCCCCCTTCGAAGTCCAAGAACCTCCTGCACAGAGATGTTCACACTCCCTATCTCTGCTATTACGGGCAGAGAAACGTGATCAAGCCTGCCCTGAATTATCGTAAGATTCTCGTCGGTTACGCCCTTTCTTATACTCGAATACATGTACTGGGCCGAAAGTTTGGTTATGATCGGCTCAATCGAAATATAGGGAATACAGAGGTTGGTCATACCCTCGACCTCACCTACTTTGGTTTCAAGCGTTATAAGTACAACCATGTCGTTAGGCGGTACTATCTGTGCAAACTGCGGGTTAGTTTCAATATTTCCCAGGCGCGGCCGAAGGTCAATGACGTTTGACCATGCCTCACGAAGGTTGCCGAGTATTCTTACTATTATGCCTTCCATTACCGAAAGCTCAATGTCTGTGAGTTCGCGGCTTATCTTTGTGGCCTCGCCCAGACCACCGAAAAGTTTGTCAATAATAGTAAAGGTAATTGAAGGGTCAATCTCAAGTACAGCCGAACCCTTGAGCGGGTCCATGTTTATGACGGCAAGGGTCGTCGGATTGGGGATGGAACGTATAAATTCCTCGTACGTAAGCTGGTCAACGGATGCGACGTGTACTCCCACAAGGGCGCGCAGCTGGGCAGAGAGGGCGGTTGTTGTAAGACGGGCAAATGTTTCATGCATCATCTGCAGCGTGCGGATATGGTCCTTGGAGAACTTGTCAGGTCTTCTGAAATCATAGATCTTGACCTTTTTCTGTTCCTTGACCGCCGTATAATCCGCAGTATCCACCTCGCCGGTGGAGATCGCGGTTAACAGGGCATCAATTTCATCCTGCGATAATATCTCTGTCATTTTTTAACTTCCCTTACTATGGTTGCTTCAAGTCCGGAGACCATCCATATATAGTCATCAATGCTGTTCTTTTCAAGTCTGTAAACGTATTTATATCTGTCAGGCTTAATAAGGCTCTTACGCGAAGCCACAACAGAAACATAAGAAACAAGCCCTGAAGGCTCGACCTCTTCTCCGACAACCGTGAAGTCAATCAGGTAATCGCTTCTTTTCGAAATAAAGTAACGGATAAAATCCTTTTCAATTATTTTTTTGTCCCGATCATCCGCAAGGTCATACTTGCTTGAAAAATCGGGATACGAATGAATAAATTTCTCAACATCAATGAACTTGATCGCCCTCTCCCAGTATCCATCCTTCTCTGCATCCATCAGGAGAATAACCACCTCAGAAGGAACAAGCCGTACACCTTTAATATCAGCTGATTTATAGGGCTGGTATTCCCTGTCACGCGAAATCCTTACCTTCAGTTCGTTATAGCTTATTGACAGCTTATCCTCGTCAGGGTCGCCAATAAACGGAAAGAAATGCAGTTTTACCCTGTAATCAGTGTCGCTCTGCAGCCTGTACATCTTGCCAAGGTTAAGGCTACGTGTAAAACTTTCACCGGGCCCAAGCTTAATTTCACGCCTTGTCATCCACGAGAGTGTTTCCTTAACATCCCTGCCTGCTGCGATATAGGGAACAATGAGCTCAGCACTCCTGCCGTTCATGTCATACATTACCGGTTTAAATGTATTATAATCAGCCGTATCTCCGCGCTCCCTGTTGAAAAGGTCTTCACGGGCCGGTGGATCAAACACATAGAATGATGCGACTTCATCGGTAATATTTGTTATCACAACATGAAGAATTACATTTTCACTGCTGTAGAATTTCAGCTTCTCCATTTTAAGGTATACGCTGAATGAATTGATGTCGCCTTTACGCTGCCTTACTTTGCCGGGCACTTTGTCCTGGCTTAAAGTCGGCATCGACATTAAAAACGCTGTTACAGTCAGGGCTGCATATATTTTTAATCTGTTCATATCTCTACCGGTATATTACTATCTTTTTAATATATCGACATAATCACTTTAATACGTTATGAATTATTTTAATAGATATTGCAGTATTTTGCTCTATAATAACATGGATTCACATAGAGCAAAATAACAACAGTTTCACTCCAAAAAGGTTGACATTTTACGTCCATATGTGCTTTTATACAATATAGAAATTTAAGGCTGAATTTTACTAAAATATACACCGTCTGAAATTTTCGAACCCGTCAAAGAAAGAAAATCATGAATATGATACAAATGGTAAAAAAATCAAAGGAGTAAAAATAATGCTCAAAAATATTAAAACTTTATTCAAGACCATACTTACAGTCACCCTGATTTTTTCATCAATGATAGTAATATCCTGCGGCGGTGGAGGCGGTGGCGGAGGCACTGTTGACACAGTCGGAACCATTGCGACAGATGGACCAGGCTGGCTCATTATGTACTACTGCGCAGCAGACAATGATCTTGAAGAGGTCATAATGAATGACCTTAACGAAATGGAGTCTATTGATCTTTCCGCAAAAAAAATAAAAATAGTCGCACTTGTAGACAGGAATTCAAGCTACGATAC
>JAAYBQ010000053.1 GCA_012730035.1 Spirochaetota bacterium | reverse complement strand
TGAAGAAGCGTTTGGCGTGTTCCTTTTCGTTTAGCGCTGTTTCTTCGAAGAAAGCCGCGATCTGTTCAAGTCCCTCTTTCTTCGCCTGCCCTGCAAAATAGTTATACCTGTTGCGGGCCTGTGATTCCCCCGCGAATGCTTTTAAAAGGTTCTGTTCAGTTTTTGTTCCTTTTATAGACGCCATATAAATCTCTCCTTGATTGAATTTTATTTATCATAAAACCGGTGTTGTACGGTTATATTCAGTGTTAGCCCCTGCCGATAATGTCGAAACTCGCCTTGTCTGCCCCGCAGAGAGGGCACCTCCAGTCGTCAGGAAGATCGTTGAAATCTGTGCCTGCCGGAATCCCGTTATCGGGGTCGCCGATTGCAGGATCATAAATATTTCCGCAGACCACGCATTTATACCGTGTGCCGGCGCTCCCGTTCTCAGCTGTTTCATTATCATCTATGTAGGTCGGGGCATTTGCCGGAGCCTTGCCCTTGCGTTTTTCCCTGTACCATGCGTATGTAAGCGGTTCGCCGCCTGAGTCAATAATTTCGCCATGAAGTATATCCGCAGTAAAAAGAATGTGGGTTCCCACATCAACAGTCTGACTAACCCTGCATTCGAACCATGCAAGGCAGTCACTGGTTACCACGGGAATTCCGGAATCGGTCATAATGTGGGGAGTGTTTGTGAATTTTTCAACATTACTACCGCTCTGGTAACCGAAAAGAGAAATAAGTTCCTGGTCTGCATCTCGAGCAAGAACTGATATCGAGAAAAGACCGCTTCCGGATATCATGTCTGCGGTGAAGTTATTTTTACTGCAGCATATCGCAAAGCGGGGCGGTTCAGCGGTTACCTGAAAAACAGCATTTGATATGTAGCCGTTCATTCTGTTTTCGAATTTTGTACTTATTATGTATAATCCGTAGGATATCTTATAGAATGCTTCAACGTCAAATTTACCCGGTTTGCCGGCCATTTAATCCTCCATCGCGATATTGAGTTAAAATAAGAATTAAGAATTCAGTTAAATTATTGAATAATAAGTTACTAAAAAATTCTAAATTTAATTTTTTAAATATTTTACATAGTTAAATGCTCTATTTAACTTCAGCCGGAATTATCCCGGGTCAGAGCTTTAAATTAAAACATTTAATGAATTATTACTGTAATTCAATAGAAATTTTTTGATAAATATGTTTTTTTCTGGAAAATTTTAAGCCAAATCTATACTCGTTTTACTGCATTGTTATATTCCCGGAAGGCAGGGATGTGTGAAAAGACTATACCGTGTAACTGCATTTTTCCTTGTTACGGGGTTTCTCCCGTTTTTCCGTTCATGCGGTGATGTTTCAATGGGTTTTCCCGCAGCGGCTTTGTCAGGCGGCAGTGTGTTCAGCATAGACAGCGTCAACTGGAAGAGCCTGGCAATAAATGTCTTTTTTATGGTACTCTTCAGCGTTGCAGTGCTTATGATTGCTGATATTCGTAAACCGGGTAAAATCCTCACCTCGGGTACAAGGGGTATCATCATTTACAACGCGATTATACTTGCGGGATACTTCGTTACTTATCCTCTATACATGGTTTTCCATAATAGTTTCATGGAGTATGCAGCTGGTATACACCTGTATGCTCTTTATCCTCTGCATGAAGTGGTGGAATTCAGTTCGCTTGACAATATCAGTGAATCCATGAGCATATATGGTGACATCTATGACATAAAGCTCAGGCTTAATTATGTTCTTATGATTTTCGTCTGGTTCGGGGCCGGATGTCTTGCGGGATACATCAGTTCGATACGGGAGCGGAATAATAAAAAGACAGGTGTAAAGTGATTAATAGTAAAAGAACAGTTCAGTTTGAACATGTAAGTCCCGGTGACTTTAATAAGGTTCTGGAACTCGAAAGCAGTTCCTTTAACCAGTATGATATGATGAATATGGATGACCTGAACTGGTATCTTGAAAAATATGGTTCTGGATTTTACAGTATACTGGAATCAGGAAGGTTCGCAGGATATATCCTTTTTTTTATTACCGGTGGTGAGGGTTACATGGAGTCCATTGCTGTTGACAGACTGTATCGGGGGCATGGTATTGCTGACCTGGCAGTAGAGTTCATGATAACCAGGTTGAAGTCTCAGAATGTAAAGGTAATAAAGCTTCATGTAAGAAGCGATAACAAGCATGCCATCGCCCTTTATGAAAGACATGGTTTTAAATTAAGCGGGACAGAAAATGGATTTTATACTGATGGATCAACAGCATCTGTTTACTCAAGAGAGATGGTTTAGCAGTATCCTTGAGTAAACAGAGACCGCTAATACGATACAGGGCGTATCGTATTAGCGATGCGCATAATTTTTTAATAATTGCTGTTATTCTGACTGCAGAAATTTTCTGTAGTTCGTTTCACCTTCAGAGTCAATATTCTCAATTCTGCATCCAACCCTGTACCAGTTTCCGCTGAGCGTAATGTTCGAAACCCTGCATAGAATTGATGCATGCGTACTGTCGGGCAGGTAAGCTGTAAATATTACCAGCGCATCCTCTCTGAAGTGTTTTGCAATTGATTTCTCCCTGAATATTATTCCAAGTCCGCCAGATGAAAGGTCAGAGATGGTTATGGTGTCCCCGGAGGGGCTGAATAAAGAATTATCTCTTGAGATGGATTCGGAATATGCCAGACCCAGTCTTTTGAGCTTGAACAAATCCTCCTCGGTCAATGGATATCTGCGGTTTGCCTGTATGTATCCGAAGGGCATCATCATCTTGTACATGAGAGGGACTGAAATTTCGGAAACCAGATTTTTTTCCGCGAGTTCATTTTCAAGATGGTATATATTCTGCATGTATAATGCCGGATCTGTTTCGTTATCATTACCTTGTTTCGCGGAGTTTATGTCGGGAACGAATATACTTTCTCTGTCGTCCATCAGGATGCTCATCCTGGCGTCGATGTTTTTGTCTCCCAGGAAGAAAACTTTAATGTAGTCATATTTTTCTGTTATACCTGATGCAATCTCATGCCTTAACCAGTCCACTCTTGACTGGTTCTGCATAAGGGATTCCTTAATTACAAAGTTGGATATCAGCTGGGATATAACTGTTTTTTTTCCGGGTGCAGCATCTATCTGTATCCGCTGTTCTTTACGCGGCGCGAAGAAAATCTGCGAGCCCTCAGTTTCAAAGACATAATATTTGTCCTCCATGCCGGTCGGTATAATATGTGAATATGCAACCTCCTCCATATTCCTGGTGTATATGGCGGTTCTTTTAACATCATAGTTTTCGACAGGTATATCAAGGTAGATTCTGCCGTTGCTGAATTTTATGAAATTAACTTTAATATTTATCCCGTCTGATTTTAAAAAAACATCGCGTCCGGTGAAGAGCGAACTGTAAAGGTCAGACAGGCTGTTTCGGTCTGTAATATGCTTCACTGATTGCGGTTTCATCGTAATTAATCCTTTAGTCTGTTATAAGGGATAATTTAATAATTAAAAACAGTATATCCCATGCGGGCCGAACTGTGGTGATAATCAGAATTTTATCATTTAAATTTTGTTAAACCCTGACTTATGAAGGAGCCCGTAATAATATTCTAATCAATAAAAGGTTCAGGGGCAACAATTTATTAGTAAATAGTGCAAATGCGAAATCTTCTTAACGTCTCAGAGTGATAGATTATAACAGGATTGTCGCAGGAGTATTCAGTGTACACTATTAATGATGTTTGAATGGTTCATGCCGAAGTTTTTTTCTTCAGAATGTCACCTGATTAAAAATAGAATGACTGAACCGCAGATGGTTGTGAGGAATATTTTTTTGGCAAGTCCGGGATTATCCTGCTTTATAATCCCCCAGACATGAGCAGTTGTCATCATTGCTGCCAGCAGAATAAAGGTTGCAATAAGGCATTCAGCTATTCCAAGGGTTCCGCCTGCAATAGCCGACAGGCTTCTGCCATTCCATAACCTGCTGGTGATAATTTGCAGGTGAAGCCAGTATACAACAAGGGATTGCCTGCCTGCGTCAACGAAAAATCCTGCTTCGGCACCGGTCCTTCTGTAATATAACCAGCATGCGCACAGAAGAAGAGTTATTACACCAAACCTTTCCAGAAAGAAAAGCGGGCTTGGATCAAGCTGAAACCATGCATATCTGTTTACAACAGAGATGATTATAAAGCATATAAGGTATGAGGTTATTCCGAAGATAGAGAGTTTCCGGATAAAATCTTTCTCATTAAATGTTTCACGAGCTTTCAGGTAGTAGACGGCCAAAGTTGCGCCCGCAAAAATAAATCCAGCCCATGGGAAAAGAGGGAAATGTGATCCGTGGATTTCATTGAAATAACAGGCCAGGGGAAGCGGTATGAATCTGCTGAAATCTGTATTCCAGAGAAAAGGTGCGGGCAGTGTGAATACAAGGGACATTGTTATGGTAAAAAACCGGAATATGCGGTCCGATTTAGTCAGTCTTCTGCCTGCTAAAAGTATCAGCAATCCCGCTGCTATGCATTGCAGTACATCAACATTATAAATGTTCTTAATATCAGAAGGTGATGCCTGAGTAAGCATGGTCCTGAAAGAAAAAAATGGCAGATGAATTGAGTATGCAACAAGCAATATCAGAGCTATCCGCCAAAGTTTGTGCCGTGAATACCCGCTGAACCTTCTGAGTTCATCAAGTCTGCCTTGTGATGAAACCACAAACACGAATCCCGAGATAACCATGAACGCCGGGGCGGCCAGGCTGATGGCATAATGCAGCAGACGGAAAAAAAATTCACCATTGTAATCGGGCGAAAGAAAGGTGTTGAATACTGTCATGCCGGTCATTGCCGAAAGTGCGGCTGCCCGGAGAAGATCCACAAAGAGGTATCTGTTTCTTAAAAACATCAGAAAACTCCTGTTACTGGTGGAGCCTTCTGTCAATCTCGCGCAGAAAATTTTCCGTATTCATAATCTTTTTTTCAGGAGCTTCGGAAAGTGCAGCCAGGTCTTTGGTCATTGTCCCTTCGTTTATTGTTCGGATTGATGCCGCTTCGAGTTTGTCTGCAAATGCAACCAGGTCATCAAGGCCGGCAATTTCGCCGCGTTTACGCAACGCGCCGGTCCACGCAAAAAGTGTGGCCATGGAATTTGTCGAGGTTTCCTCTCCTTGAAGGTGTTTGTAATAATGTCTTGTAACAGTTCCGTGAGCGGCCTCGTACTCGTATTTTCCGTCAGGTGATACAAGTACCGATGTCATCATCGCCAGACTGCCGAAGGCTGTGGCAACCATGTCCGACATTACATCTCCGTCATAATTCTTGCATGCCCAGATCATTCCGCCTTCTGACCTGATTATGCGCGCTACTGCGTCATCGATGAGCGTATAGAAGTATTCAATTTTTGCATCATCAAACTGTTTTTTGTATTCTGCCTCGAAAATCTCTTCGAAGATGTCTTTGAACCTGTGGTCATATTTTTTGGATATGGTATCCTTTGTTGAAAACCAGAGATCCTGGCCCTGGTTGAGCGCAAAAGTGAAGCACGAACGCGCGAAGCTTGAAATTGACTTATCAGTGTTATGCATACCCATTATTATACCTGCACCGTCAAAGTCATGTATGGTGTGCCTTGTCTCTATTCCATTTTTTGATGTGAATACAAGTTCGGCTTTGCCAGCACCTTCGGCCCTATGCTCTACGTTTTTATAGATGTCTCCGTACGCATGTCTTGCAATTGTTATTGGTTTTT
>JAAYBQ010000052.1 GCA_012730035.1 Spirochaetota bacterium | reverse complement strand
TTTATCCGTCTGTGATTCAAACGGATCAAAGAGTATTACCAGCTCATCACTGCTCATTACCTCTTCCACTCCGTGAAGGGCATAGGTACCCTCGAGGTAAGCAGATTTTTTACGCACAACCTCGTTGGCCTTAAGTGCAAGCTCCTCGGCCACACCGTTATTTTTACCCGCAAAATAAATCAGCGGTGCAGACGCAGCAGTTGATACAATATCAGCCTGAATTGACATCTCAAGAACAAGTTCCATGGCATCAGCAAGTGCCGCAAGGTCAGGTTCCGGGTCGCCGTTTATGTGCCTGAACAGCAGGTCAAAAAAAAGCGCCTGTTCCATTACAGATTTGCTTGCTGAAACTGCGAGCTCCCGGCCGCAGTCAAGGATATACGCCCGCGTGGATTCGACGGAAAGGGGAGATTCTATTGACCCCGTAACTGCAGTAATATCACCATGACCCTTTTTATTAAGGCAGCGCATAAGATGAATGGCTTCAGAGGTTCTGCCCGAGTTGGACGCGACATAGACCGAATATTGCGACAGATTATATTCAGCTGCCTGCATGCAGTTCTCGCTTATGATCATCTGACAGTAACCCGATACAAGTGAATTGTATATTACATTTTTTGCAGGAAAAATCCGGGATGACCCCTCTCCGGCCAGGATGACTTTCTGCCTGTCTGTTGAAAAAGAGAATATTTTTGCCAGGTCAAGTTCCCTGATTATTCGCGGCACCTCAAGCATCTCTTTTACAAGGTTGAATTTCTGATACCTGGCATCAAGACTGTTCATTCATCCCTCTACCTGTTTATTTTTGGAAATCCATTTTGTTATAACTTAACTCAAGCGCAGCTGCAGCAGCACTTGCACCGCGCATATATGCTGCCAACCCTGCTGTTTATTTTTCAAACTGAGGCCTCAGATTCTGAAACAGCTGCGGTTCCCTTAAAGCGAGTATTGCAAGATAAACAGTTACTCCGCTCCACAGGTGCGGCATGCTTGTCCTGTTCTGTATTATTTTTTTACCTTTATATTCAATCCAGAGCCCTACCTCTCCACAGCAGCCGGTACCTTCAACAGGTACATCATTTACCAGTACTCGCAGCAGGTCCTCTTTAAGTTCGTTATACTCCGGCATGCCGATTGTGGCTACGCCAAACGTAAAGAGCTGTTCACCAAGGTAACCCACACCCCCGGTTCTGCCGAGAGCCTTTTTGCGCATATCCGCGGAAAGTTTCTCCAGCAGGGGCCTGTACCTGCCGGGTTCACATCCGTTGAAAAGCGGTGACGGAAAAAGGCTCCACTG
This sequence comes from Spirochaetota bacterium, assembly GCA_012730035.1. GTDB lineage: Bacteria > Spirochaetota > UBA4802 > UBA4802 > UBA5550 > JAAYBQ01. Next base: position 1,966 of record JAAYBQ010000052.1, on the reverse strand, counting down.
GATACCGCGCCACCCCGAATCATCAAGTGCACCGCCGCATTCAAGCTGTTTAAGCATCCCCTTTCTTAGAACTGCCGTTGCTTCAAGGCATTTTATCCTGAGTGATGTATCAATATTCCATTCCTCAGCAAGATCAGCACCGCATGCAAGCGCAGTTAGTACAGCGCTGGCACCGTGAAGTGTCGCCTTGGCCAGATAGTCATCATCCTCGATTGTTCTTTTAACGCGGCCTCTCTTCAGGTCAACAAAAGGCAATATCGCATTCATGGCATTTAACACTGTACCTGTAAAGGCCAGGCGATATTCATCAAGACGATCAGCGTTTAGATACTTCCTGTGCCGCCATATATCCCAAACCATGAGTGAAGTCTCATCAATCTCGAAAGGAAGTATCTTCAGTGATCCGGCGGAGCCGTCACAGTTCATGTTGGAATGCCAGTGCCCGGCAGGGCTGTAGAACGGAAATTGAAAGCTGGCGAGCCTTGCAATGGAAAATGCCAGCCTGTTTTTTCTCTGTGTCTTTTTATAAAACATAAGGTGCCTGTCCACTGCATCGTGCATGCCTGCAAGGTCAAGTGCCAGGTCAAAAAATGCTCCATCGCGCGGCCAGTCGCAGCAGTAGCGAGGCTGACGCACGGGTGATGCAACTATTGCCCCTGTTTCTTTATCCTGACCCAGAAGCAGGTTGCTTATAGACCTCCAAACCGCCAGTTTACACGCACTGTCAATACCCTCTGGTACGTATATCCCGGCTCTGACCCTGTCCCACACCGGAAATGCCCTGTTTTTCAATTCCTCATGCCCCAGCAGCCTGGCATCCTTTACCAGCAGTGCTGCCTTTGCAGGACTCTCTGCAACCGAAATAAAAACTGTAACTTCCCCCTTGCCATTTATTAGCGGAACTTTAAAAGCTCCATCAACCGCACCGCGCCGGCACCTGTTTTTCTCAAGGTAGCCATCCTCCGCGTCAGCCCGGCCCGGGGCCGGGCCTTTTTTCAGACTTAACCGCCCGTACCTGCCCGTGCCAGCCTGGTATTCCCTGACAGGCAGAGAGCATGCCATCGCAATAAAAATCCCCTTACCACTGCACAATCGCTGCGCATCTCGTATAGTAATAATACTGTCAAAACTTTCAGCAACACGTTTATGGTCATCCACTGCGGGATAAATCCAGAGCAGAATTTCATCCTCCTCTGAGTACACAGCACCAAACCCTGCCTTTTTTGAATCAGTGTTATGAAAGCCCGGAGGATTGGTCATCCATGGTGCAAAAACCGCGTGATAAAAAAATGCATCCGCCTTTTCAGCATCAATGACGTAATGCTGTACCATGATATCGCTATGGGGCATTATCCACTGGCTTATCTTCATTTGAGCACGCATCTCAGTCCTGTCTGCGTCAGTCGTGAGAATTGTCTCGATCAGATGTGACCATTCACGTGAATACCTGCGGCTGCTTCGCCAGCAGGGTTGATCCTGCCATAGAATCCCACCCTTCCCGTAATAAATGCCACCGCAGGCGCCCAGACCCTTATGTTTTTCATAGGGCCTGCCGTATTTATACCAGTCATCACAGGGCGCGTCACCGCCGTAGCGCATGTCCTTAACATTCGTAAGCCCGTGCAGAAGATGAGTATTCCTTGTAACATAGCGCAGATGGTCATACATCGACAGGCCGGGCCACCTGAAATACACTGTTTCAGCCCATGGACTTATACCTGCAGTAAGACGGCCGTTGCCAATGGCGCACGCAGTGTTTGACGCGCCTCCAATTGTCTCGGAAAAAAGGTCAGATATAATAAGAGGATCATCTATACCGTGAAAATTTTTATGTATCAGCTTCATGTATTAATACTATATACTGTGAGGAAAAGTGTCCATACATTCTGTAAAATATAAAAATTTCCGGCAGATTAATAACGGGCAACAAAAAAGGCTGCCTCAAGGCAGCCTTTTTTGTTGCATC
>JAAYBQ010000051.1 GCA_012730035.1 Spirochaetota bacterium | reverse complement strand
TGCAGGAGGGTGTTCCTTCACAGAGAACAGCCCTTAACCTTGGCGGCATTGCCATGGAGGATCTTCGCAGGGGGAACATTATCTGCCGCAGCAATTTTTTCACCCCGACCGATGATCTTATTGCCGTGGCAAAACTCCTTGGAGGCAGAAAAAAAGTTAAGAACAATACACACATTGAACTGCTTACCGGAACCGATTCAATCACAGGTAAACTTATACTCCTTAACGAAAACGACACGCTACAGGGTGAGACACTTGTGCGCATCAGGTTCGATGAAACAAACTACTTCTATCCCGGGCAGCCTTTTGTACTGGCCAATCCCGGCGGTTACAGAATAATCGGCGGCGGCCGAATTGTAGTTCCACACTTTAACCCGCGCGTCCACAGAAAAGGACTTAAGTCTGTCTCGCCTGAAATAGAGATAAAAACACGTGAAGATTTTATAGCACTGAACATAGCTGTAAACAGCTGGATGCTTCGCGAAAGAATTCATTCATTCATCCCTGCAAGCAAACGCGCTTCCGAAAAAATACTGACAGACATTGAGCAGGCCGGCAAAATAATTTCACGAAATGACTTTGTCATCTGGAACAGCTGGTATACCGAATCAAAAAATGCAGTCAGGCGCGCTGTCACATCGCTGCTTGGTCCGAACATCAAAGAAATATCTGACAGGTCAGGCGTCCCCATGGAAATATGTTCCATATTATTGAAAGAGATCCAGAAGGAGGATGTCCTGCTTGAAAAGGATGGGCGCTTTTTCACGAAAGATTCTGTTACCGAGGATACACTTACTACTTCCAAGAAAAAAATTATGGAAGAACTGAAACGAATGGCTGGCGAAGGTATTGAACTTGACCGGGTTACGGATGACATAAAGAAAAAAGAGATACGTGATCTGGTGAAGCTTGGATTTCTTATCAGCCTTGATGGAAACATCATTTACCACAAACAGGTCTACGACGATATGACAAAAAGGGTCCTTGCGCTGTTCAGCACCCGTGAAAAAATAACAGTGCCTGAGGCTAAAGATGCAGTAGGCCTTTCCCGAAAATTCATATTGCCACTGCTCAACAGAATCGAAAACGACGGGCTAATCAGGCGTCTTGGCGATTTCAGGGTAAAGGTCTGAGCATGTTCATAGGTTTTGACGTGGGCAACACAACCACCATGCTTGGGATCTATGACGACGATTCTGTCCTTCCTGAAAAAACCTGCAGGTTCAGAACAGACAAGCGTGTCAACGAAAAGGCGCTCTCCGATAACATCATAAAAAATATTAAAAGTCTTGGTGATTCAGACGAAATCTGTGCCCAAATCACCGCTGCTGCTTTCTCGAGCGTTGTGCCCGAGGTGAGCGGCCTGTACCACAGGACGGTAAAAAATCTATTCGGCATTGACATCTTTGAAATCAGATACGATTCAAAACTATCCATAAAAATTAATTACAGAGACAAAGCCATGCTGGGTATTGACCGAATTGTAAATACCGAAACCGCTTTCAGGGAACACGGCCCGGGATGCGTCGTGATTGACATAGGCACAGCAGCCACATACGACGTATTAACCCATGACGGCGTTTTCGATGGAGGACTGATCGCTCCCGGGATTGGTACAACAATAAGAACACTGGCGGAAGCAGCATCGAACCTGCCAGAAATTGTTTTTGAAAAACCTGAAAATCTTATCGCGACAGATACTGTAAACGCCATCAAATCGGGCTTTTTTTACGGTTGGATTTCTATGATTGAAGGTATTGTTTTGCGCATTGAAAAATTCTATGAAAAAAAATTCCAGGTGATCCTGACCGGAGGTTTTGCCGAACAAGTGATGAGCGGCCTGGAGATAAAGGCAGTACTCGATCCCCTTCTCACGATGAAAGGGATAAAATATATATACAACAGTAACATGAAATAAATTATTTCTTGCCTTGTCAGCAACTGTCATTATATTGCATCTACAGGGCTATATACCTGATTTATTGACCGGACGGAAAAAACATGAAAAAACCATATATATATTTTAAATTTCTCGGAATACATTCGTTCATCAGCACACTGGTTGATTCAAACACCGAACACAGGCTGTATGATGAAAATTTTGATGATCTTTTTGCCAGACATGAAGGAATCATCAATCCGGGAGACAGCATGAAAACCGGAATTCTTTTAAAGGATGGACACAGCGTATTCTTCGCAGAATTGGGAATCCGTATAACCAAAAGCTACAATTCATACTTTGTCTTTATTTTCGACCATCACCCCTCTGCAGCTGACCTGGATATAATTATTGATGATCTCGAAGCACTTGTCAACGCCAATCTCGAAAGCCTTGACCTTTCGGATCTGAAGGAAAGCATGACATCAGCCCTTGACAGTACGAAGGACGGGCATTTGATAAACTGAGTCTCACACCTTTTTAATACGATTATCACAAACCCCTGTTACATTATGCCTTGACATAAAAAGCCCGTGCCATGTATTTTTGTGCTATTACAGGATTAATACGCGGTAAAAAAATGAAAAAAATACGCATTGGAACCCGGGGAAGCGAACTTGCCCTTTGGCAGGCAAACCACATTGCCGGACTCATCGGGGTTGATAAAACCGAGCTAATAGTTATAAAAACAGAGGGTGACCGTGTACAGAATGTCTCCTTCGTCAAAATGGAAGGTAAAGGTTTTTTCACCAAAGAGATTGAAGAGGCACTGCTTGATAAGAGGATCGACCTTGCCGTACACTCCCTGAAAGACCTGCCAACGGAAGACGTAAGAGGCCTTAAAATTGCGGCTGTGCCTGAACGTGCTGATTTCCGGGACATGCTCATAATGCACTCCGACGTATACCGCCAGTGTGACGGTCTCTGCGTAAATCAGGGTTCGATTGTCGGAACAAGCTCCATGCGAAGACTTGCACAATTAAAAACTCTCGACAGTTCCCTGCGCGTTGAACCACTTCGCGGAAACGTAAACACGCGCCTCAGGAAACTTAAAGAACGTGAATATGATGCAATAGTCATGGCCAGTGCCGGAGTCGAAAGAATCGGCCTGGACATAAGCGAATTCAGGACACAGCTTCTACAGCCGCACATTTTTCTGCCCGCACCTGCGCAAGGTGCTCTGGGGCTTCAGGTAAGAGAGGACGATTTTGAAACACTTTCAGTCATAAGCAGACTCACTGACTCATTAACTGAAACAGCTGTTCGTGCTGAACGATCATTCCTGCGTGCATTCGGCGGCGGCTGTCATGATCCGCTCGGAGCACTCGCGTCTGTTAAACAGGGATTAATCACTTTGCAGGGAATTGTTGCATCGCCCGACGGAACATTTACTGCGCGTGCCGAAGTTCAGGGCTCTGACCCGGAATTGCTTGGATCTGAACTTGCACTGATAATCAAAGCAAAAGGAGCGGAAAAATATATATGATAACAGGAATTGTTTACCTCGTAGGGGCCGGACCCGGTGACCCGGAGCTGATATCGGTCAAGGGACGCAGGGTTCTCGCAGAGGCCGACTGCGTTATATACGATTACCTTGCTGACAAAAGCCTTGTGCAGAACCTTAAATGTGAACTTATATATGTGGGCAAACAGGGAGGCAATCATACACTCAGACAGGACGACATTAGTGAACTGGTCGCAGCCAAAGCACTCGAAGGGAAAAAAGTTGTGCGCCTCAAAGGCGGTGATCCCTTCATATTCGGACGTGGCGGAGAGGAGGCGGAACTTCTGGTAGAGAAGAATGTGCCGTTTGAAATAGTACCCGGCGTATCCTCATTTTATTCAGCCCCGGCTTATGCCGGCATTCCCCTGACTCACCGTGATTTTTCAAATGCATTTGAAGTAATCAGCGGCCACAGACGCTCAGATGCTGATGACACCGAAGATGTAAATTTTCCCGAGTACAATCCTGAAAAAACATTCGTATTTCTCATGGGCATGAAAAACCTTGAACATATAAGCAGCAGGCTGATTAATGAAAAAAATTTTCCGAAAGATACACCGGTCGGCATCATAACATGGGGGACCAAGCCTGAACAACGTGTTGTAACAGCCCCTCTTAACAAAATTGCAGATACAGTTGAAAAGGCACAGCTTAAACCCCCTGCAATTATTATTATGGGCGGAGTTGTATCACTGCGCGACAGCCTTCGATGGTTCGACAAGCAACCGTTATTCGGCAAACAAATAGTTGTCACGCGAACACGCGAGCAGGCATCGAAGCTCTCGGAGATGTTAATTCCCATGGGTGCACGGGTGATCGAATTCCCCACGATAGAAATCAAAAAGCTCGGTACCGCGGGCAAACTCTTTGATTCCATAAGTGCAATGAGTAAATATGACTGGATTATTTTTACTTCGCAGAATGCGGTGAATATATTCTTTGAAGAGGTATTCGAATCCGGAAAGGATGCGCGGATATTCAGCAAAATTAAAATTGCAGCAATAGGAAGAGCCTCGGCCGATGAACTGAAAAAATATGGGCTCACAGCAGACCTTGTACCACCGCAATACGTTGCTGAATCACTCCTTGAGGAGATGGGCAGACTGAACCTGTCAGGTAAAAAAATACTACTTCCATGTTCTGCAGAAGCCCGAACCGTGCTTTCAGATGGACTTAAATCTCTTGGCGCAGACGTAAACAGAATCCACATATACAGCGCTGTTAAACCTGAAACAATAGATGCCGAGATTCTTGAACAGGTAAAACAGTCGGACATTGTCACTTTTACCAGCTCATCAACCGTTAGAAACTTTTTTGACATAGTTAAACCCGGTGACCAGGTGCTTGCAAGCATAGGCCCGGTCACATCAAAGACGCTTGAGGAGCATGGTGCCACTCCGCAGATAACTGCTTCGGAATACACGATCACGGGGCTTGTGCAGGCGATGGTTGAATACTATTCGATGAAATGAAACAAATACCACGTGAATAAAAAGGTATGGAGAACAAAATCTATGGATGACATTCTCATTAATAAGATCAGGACACTCAAACTGAAATATGAACCGGAAGGATTTATTATAATCGGAGTTTTTGGTTCTTATGCACGTAACGAAGAAACTGAAAACAGCGATGTAGATATTCTTTATGAAATGACATCAGATTTTTATACAAAACATCAGGGATGGGACGTCTTCCCGGTTATCCAGCAAATTGAACAGGACATAAAACTGGCTTTAGGAAAAAAAGTAGATCTTGCGGATCTGAATGCATTAAAAAAAACCGGGAGAAAATATATTTTACCCGAGGTAATCCATGTCTGATAAGAGTGATAAAGCCCGGCTTGAAGCAATTATTGAATATATAGATGATATAGACAGGATTGTCGCCAGACATGAAACAATAGAGTCCGCCCTGCTTGATTTTGAAGGTGAATACGCCCTGATAATGTGCATACAGCAGATTGGAGAGCTCGTTAACAAAATAGAATCTGAAAAATATACATCGTTCCTTCCGGTAAAAAATATAAAAGGTTTTCATAATATTATTGCTCATCAATATGATGGGATTAATAAACAGGTTGCAGAAATGACCATTAAGAAAAGTATTCCTGAATTAAGAAATATTATTATTGAACTTCTGGAGAAATAAAATGACATACAGGTCAAGGAGACTCCGCTCCGGGCAGATAATGAGGGGGCTTGCAGCAGAAACAATGCCCGACATAAACAAACTCATAATGCCCTACTTTGTTAAGGAAGGCACCGGGCAACGGGAGGAGATCGCTTCCATGCCCGGAATCGACCGTGTAAGTATCGACAACCTGCTGCGGGATATTGAACGTGATATGAAATATGGAGTC
>JAAYBQ010000002.1 GCA_012730035.1 Spirochaetota bacterium | reverse complement strand
TCGTCAAGCCAGGATTCATTGTGATCATCGCAGAACCTGGAGAACGCGAGTGAATCGGATCCGTCTGCGTAGAGCACAAAATCGTGAAATGAATTTATTATACACCGGCGCAGGTGATCCCTTGCGGAAAAAAAATCGGCTTTATGTGATTCCTTAAGTGTTACCGGTTCAGTCGCAGTCCTGCTCCATTTTTCAGATGCCATAATGTCCGGGCTGATAAACAGTTCGTTGCCCGCAAATGCCGAGACCGATGAATATGGCGACCATCCCATTGACGGGGATACGGGGCCTACGGGAAGTATCTGTATGTACGAAAAACCTCCGCCCGCGACAAGATCGATGAAGTCATAAGCCTCCTGCCCCAGTGTGCCGGTGCCGTAACGTCCCGGCAAACTGGTTATGTGGCAGAGAATTCCCGCTGACCTCTTAAGTTTCATCAGTTACCCTGGCTTTTCATCTGTGTCAGTACACCTTTCAGGTTTTCGATCTCTTCACCGTAACCCTTCCAGTTGCCCTCGCGTATATACTGTTCAGCGCGCATATAGTGAAAGTAGGCCCGGTCAGCCAGGTCTTTAAGTGTACCGCCTGAGGACCGGCCCGAATTTGAAAAGCTTGCGCCGTAAAAGACCTTCTGCAGCGATGTCTGAAGGTCGCTCTCCATTGCAATCTGGTCCGAAAATGAAACGATTACCCGTTTAAGCTCGGGCATTTCGGTGGCTTCGGATTTGAGGTAAAGGGGTTCAATGTATATCAGTGATTCTTCTACGGGTATAACGAGCATGTTCCCCCTTATGGCGCTTGAGCCAGAACGGTTCCAGAGTGAAAGCTGTTTTGAAATTTCGGGATCGGTATTTATGCGCGCCTCGATCTACATGGGGCCGTAGCTCAGCCTCTCCTTTGGCAGCTGGAAGAGCTGCAGCCTTCCGTATTCTTCAGGATCGCACTTGGCTGTGAGGAAAGCCAGCATGTTCATCTTTTTGTAAGGGCTGAAAGGCATAATAAGCAGAAAGCCGCTCTGTTTTTCACCGGGAAGTTTTGTCACAAGGTAATAGCTGTGTATGGCCTCCTCCCTGTCTCCGTATATCTGCGATGGTATCTGCCATGCATCCTCGCTGTTGTAGAAAACGTTTGGATTTGTCATGTGGTACCTGAGCAGTATGTGGCTCTGTATGTTGAATATGTCTTCGGGATACCTGATGTGCTTTTGTAAATCCGCGGGCATCTCTTTTATGTCTTTGAGTATCCCGGGGAATATTCTGTTATACACCTGGATTACAGGGTCATTTTTATCAGAGATATAGCAGCTGATTGTTCCATTGTACGCGTCTATGGTAAGCTTCACTGAATTACGTATATAGTTTATTCTTTGACCTCCAACATATACCGGTGTTGAATATGGGAACCGGTCACTGGTGGTGTAACCGTCGATCATCCAGTAAAGTCTTCCCTCTGAAAGGACAAGGTAGGGATCATCGTCAAGCTCGATAAAGGGAGCGTAGCTCTTCGCGATTTCAACAATGTTCCTTCTGAACAGCAGCCTGCTTTCGTTGCTTATGTTTCCCGATATAAGCAGGTTGATGTCGCCAAAAGTAATTGCGGCCATGAGCCTTGTGAAAAGTGAATCGAGCTTAATGCCCCCTGTGCCGGCATAAGTTGTGTACTTGTTTTCGTCGCCTGACGGGTAGTCGAATTCTCCCGGTTTTATTGATGTATTTGTTATGGCGTACGAATTGTCATGCTCTCCGTAATAGATTTCAGGCCGGTCAACCCTGAGTCCCGTATCGGTAACCGGAGGTATGTCTTTAATTA
>JAAYBQ010000050.1 GCA_012730035.1 Spirochaetota bacterium | reverse complement strand
GCAGAAATACGTTATATGCAACGCTGACGAAGGTGAACCCGGTACATTCAAAGACCGCATACTCATGGAGGAGAACCCTCAGGCGCTTGTCGAGGGAATGGCAATTTGCGGACACGCAATTGACGCTTCAATCGGATACATCTATGTACGCGGCGAGTTCAGAAGATCAATCATCAGACTTCAGAAAGCCATTGACCAGGCAAGAACAAAAGGCTTCCTTGGCAAAAACATATTCGGATCAAAATTCAGTTTTGACCTTTTCATTAAAGAAGGGGGCGGAGCTTATGTCTGCGGTGAAGAGACCTCGCTGATAAACTCTATGGAAGGGAAGCGTGGTTACCCCAGGTTTAAACCACCATTCCCCGGCGGTTCAGGATTCATGAACAAGCCGTCAAACGTAAACAACGTTGAGACACTAATGTCAGTTCCGCTTATCATTGAGAAAGGTGCAGACTGGTACAAATCTGTCGGTCTACCAGGATGTACCGGTACTAAACTCTACTGCCTTTCGGGAAAACTTAACCGCACAGGTCTTGTGGAACTTCCCATGGGAACAACAATGAGGGAAATTATCGAAGTTCACGGCGGGGGATTAAAAGCAGGAAGCAAATTTAAGTTTGCGCACGTAGGCGGAAGTGCAGGCGGACTTCTTGGTGAGGACCTGATGGATCTGACCCTTGACATAGACACTCCCACAAAAAACGGAGTGACACTTGGTTCAGGCGTGGTTCTTGTGGCAGACCAGAACACATGCGCGGTTGACTACCTGCTGCAGATACTCAGCTTCTTTGAGCATGAATCCTGCGGACAGTGTGTACCGTGCCGTGCGGGAACACCGCAGCTGCATGCGCTTGCAAAGAAATTCGCACAGCGCACAGCATCAGTGTCAGACATTGACCTTATGGTAAAAAAAGCTGAAATCATGAAAGCGGCTTCACTGTGCGCACTGGGCCAGTCTCCAATAATGCCCATAGCCACAACACTTAAATATTTCAGAAAAGAATTCGAAGCACACTGCGATCATAATTACAAATGCGCGGCATGCGACGAATCATTAAAAACTTATTACAGCGCAAAAGGTCACTAAGTCGTAAAAATTAAATATGACTTTGACTTTGATTTAATAAAAACAATTTATATGGAGGATTTGAGTAATGAGTAACGCAAATCTCGACTCAAAAAGATGGTTGATTGCCATCTCCGGTACATGTCTCCAGATATGTCTCGGAACAGCATACGCCTGGTCATTCTTTCAGAAGCCGCTTGCAACAGCTTTCGGCTGGTCTCAGAGTATGACTGCATGGGCATTCTGCCTTGCAATATGTTTCCTTGGTCTTTCCGCAGCTGTTGGTGGAGTTCTTCTTCCAAAAGTGGGCCCCAGAAAACTTGCGATGGCAGGTGGCCTCCTTTTTGGCCTTGGCTACATAACAGCAGCATTCGCTCTTAAAGCACAGAGCGCTCCGCTTCTTTTCCTCACCTATGGTGTGATAGGCGGTTGCGGTCTCGGTTTAGGTTATGTTACTCCCGTTGCAACTGTTTCAAAATGGTTCCCCGACAAAAAGGGTTTTGCCACAGGTATGGTTGTTATGGGGTTCGGTCTTGGTGCTTTATTTATGTCAAAAATATTCGCCCCGATGCTTATGGACTCTTTCAACTGGGCAGCTGCAACAGATATAGCGTCACAGCAGGCTGTTCTTTTTAAGCTTTTCATAGCTCTCGGTTTTATATTTCTCGTACTGACACTGCCGGTAGGCTACATGCTTCAGAATCCGCCAGCGGGTTATGTTCCAACAGGATTTACACCCCCGGTTGTTTCAGCTGCTGCTTCTGCGGCCATGGATGCACTCACAGCCAAGAACAGCCTTCTTTCCGGCAGATTCTTTATCATGTGGCTTGTATTCTTCTGTAATATTACAGCAGGTATAGCTATTATCGGATTTCAGTCTCCGCTGTTCCAGGATCTCTGGGCAAAAGTGAATCCGTCACTCGACAAGATGACTCTTGCTGCTTATGGCGGAACACTGATTGCAGTAACATCAATATTCAACGGTCTTGGACGTTTCTTCTGGGCTGCAATGTCTGATAAAATCGGAAGAATTCAGACTTTCCGAATTATGCTCGGATCTCAGATTATAGCTTTCCTGATCCTTGCTTATGTTCCCAATCCCTGGATATTTGCAATAGTACTTTGTTATGTACTCCTCTGCTACGGCGGCGGTTTCGGAACAATGCCTTCGTTTGTTCTTGATGTTTTCGGGCCAAAAATTCTTGCTGTTGTTTACGGTACAATACTTACAGCATGGTCTGCAGCGGGTATAGTAGGTCCCCAGATCGTAGGTATACTTAAAGATACATACAAGGATACACCCGCATTGGCTGCATACTGGACATTTATACTTGGCGCAGGCATACTCACATTCGGTTTACTGATTAGCTTCCTTAGCAGCAATAAACCTTATGAAATAAAATAGGGTGATAGCCTGATTTACCGGTTCACTTGAAATTATTATCCAATCCCTGTCCTTTATGGACAGGGATTGTTTTATTGTCTTGATTTAAAGTATCAGTTATATTTAACTGGTATTATATAAATAAACCGGCATTGCCTCGTTACATACTTAATAAAGGAGGATAAACGGATGGGTGACAAAAAACTTGAGTACCTTCTCGACGTCGCGATCAAAAATGAAGAGGATGCATATAATTTCTATATGGACCTTCACAACAAACTCGCTGACAAAGAGATCAAGGACACTCTCAAATTTCTTGCTGATGAAGAGAAGAAACACAAGGAATTTCTCATAAAGTACAAGCAGGGCGGATTCGGAGCTGAAGCACTGAAACTTGACGCTGTGATCGATTACAAGATCGTAGAACACGCCGAAAAACCCGATCTGCAGAAAAACCTTGACACAAAAGATGTCTACCTCGTTGCAGCAGACAAGGAGCTCAATTCCTACAGGTTTTACAAGTCCCTTGCCGATGTTGAACCGGCAGGTGAAGTCAAGGAGATGCTCCTTAAGATGGCAAACGAAGAGATGAAACACAAAGAGAAGGTGGAATATCTTTACAGCAACACAGCATTCCCACAGACAGCAGGGGGCTGAAAATCTGCACACCAGTTAAACTCATGCCTGCATTGCGGGCATGAGTTTAACTCATTTTACCTGCTTCCGAAAATTTTTGCAATCACCCTGTTGTACTTAACAGGCATAAGCCTCTGGAGCCTGTCAAGAAGCCTTGCATCTGAACCTATGCGTATGCGAAGTTTTTTACGTTTCATACCATCTATTATTGCCTGAGCAGCCTCTGCAGCTGTTGTTTTTGAAATTTTATCAAATCTTTTAGCAAGCTTTTCTGTATTCTTTATAACAGCACCGTCTTTAATGAAACGGGCGTTTCGTGCTATATTTGTTTTAATTCCGCCCGGTATGACGCTTATTACATTTACGGGAAATGCGTGAAGTTCGTCCTGAAGCGCTTCGGTAAATCCGCGTAATCCAAATTTGGTAGCACAATAGGCGGACTGGTTGCCGACCCCTATTACACCGAAAATACTGGCCACGTTTACAAGGTATGAATCATTCTTCTTTTTAATTTCAGGCAGGAAAGCCTTTGTCATGTATATGGCCCCCCAGAGGTTTATGTTTACTATCCATTCAAAATCTTTAAACGAAAGCTCGTCAAATTTTCCGAACAACGTCACACCGGCATTGTTAATAAGTATGTCGATACTGCCGTGTTTCTTTTTTACATCCTCAGCGAATTTGACCACCTGACGGTTATCAGAAATATCAAGTTTATAACCGAAAGCCTTACCGCCCGCCCCTTTAATCATACTCACTGTTTCATCAAGATTTTTTTTATCATAATCCGCCGCGATTAATACACACCCCTCGCTCGACAACCTGGTTGAAAGCTCACGTCCTATACCCGACGCTGCACCGGTAACTACGGCGACCTTACCATTAAATGAACTCATACAAATACCCCTTGATTGATTTATAGCTTTCCTTAAAAAACAGACAGACATTAAAGTAGGGTAATATATCGGCTGAATAAATCAAGAAAAAAAGACGAACGTCCATTTAATATAAATAAATTTCTGTTTAAAAAAAACTTGTTATTGATAACTTATATGTTATATTTGTAAACAACCGGTTTATCGAGATGCAGAACATTGAACAATCATTACAATTAAATGACATAAACACAGAGAATTCGGACAAAACTGAAAAATTCTCCCTGCGGGACAGCAGTTTTCGAAGGATTGTCGAAACAATCCAGGATATTATTTATATCAACGATTTCAAGGGAAACTTTCTGTACATGAATCCCGCAGGATTTAAAGTGCTCGGCTATACTCCGGAAGAATTCTACCGGATGAACTATGAAGATATCTTTCCCGAAGAATTTAAAAAACAGGCCTTTGCATTTTACAGCACACAGCTAAGGTACGGCGTTGAAAAGACCTATCTTGAAATTCCTATTTTATGCAAAAATAAAAGTCTTCTATGGTTCGGGCAGAATGTTATACGGGTCGAAGAAAACGGCCAGGTTTTTTTTTACGGGCTGGCGCGGGATGTAACAGACAGGATGAAAATTGAAGAGGCTCTGAGGGAATCCGAAGAGAAATACCGGTCTATACTTGAAAACATGGAGGAAGGATATTTCGAAGTTGACCTGAAGGGCAACTTTACGTTTTTCAACAAATCTCTGTCAGACCTTGACGGCCGATACACGATGGAAGAACTGAAACACATGAACTACAGGAAGGTGATGGACCAGGATAGCGCGCGTCATGTGTTACATGAATTCAACCAGGTGTATTTAACAGGCAAATCCCGCGAAATAAAGT
>JAAYBQ010000049.1 GCA_012730035.1 Spirochaetota bacterium | reverse complement strand
AGAAGTTGCTTATGAATGTGATGAATATGTTATCTTCGTCTTTCAGAAAAGAGGCGGCGCGCATGTCCTGCTGGCCGTAATACCAGTACATGTTGTCGAATATCTGTGATTCTTCGAATGGAAGCATGTCAAAGGGGATTACCGAATAACCACGGCTTGTGAACTTGCGCGGTATGCCCATGTTTGCGTCACGGGTAAATGCATTGTATGGCCTTCCAAGTATTGCAATGACAGGGTGTTCCGCCTTCCTTGCCCTCTCTACAGCTTCAAGCCCGATCTGCCTGTACCGGACAAAGAAATCGTGCTGTTTTTTGAATGCTATTTTAAAAGCCTTTTCAATTTCGGATTTCGATACGCCAAGCTGATCCGACATTTCAAGAAAACCCTCAAGGGCTTTATCTGTTCCGTATTTAAAGCTGACTATGGGTGAAAGTACCCTGTTGTCCGGGAAATCGGTAAATGCCTTTTTGATGTAATAAGGCAGACTCTGTGTTATAGGGCAGAAGTTCGCATGGACTTCATTCTGGTAGCTGGGCATATCCCTGAAGTGAGGTATGAATAAAAAGTCATCACCCGAATTGATTATCGACTGCACTGCACCATGAGCTATCTCTGCGGGAAAGCAGTAGGCGCTTTCGACCTTTGCCACACCCTCGGGAAGAATTTCTTCTGAAAGATGGACTTTAATCCCGAGAGTATGGAATAACCAGGAATAGAAAGGCCAGAGAGTATAAACTGAAAAGGCCCTGGGGATACCGACGGTATATTCTTTTTTCTGCACAAATGTTGCCGGGTCAGGAGAGTATTCACCGAACATAAGTTCTTCGCGCGTTTCTATATAATTAAAGATTGCGGACTCGTCGATCACCTTTTTCTTTCGTGAATTGGCATACTTGTTGCATCTTCCGCCGAACATGTATTTGTGCTCATTTACGTTAAGTACGCGAATGGGGCAGTGGTTATCGCACGCGTGGCATGTAAATTCTTTTTCGTAGACTATTTTAGTTGCCAGTATGTCATCAAAGTTGAATGAACTCTTTTCGAGCAGGCCGTCTGCGAGCTTCTGTTTTGCGAGTATTCCCACACCGAACGCGCCTAAAAGTTCGGGGCTGGGTGGAACGGTAATGTCCTTGTCAAGAAGCATTGCAAAGGCAAGGGGAACAGCCTTGTTTTTTGCCACACCGCCCTGCAGTACAATGCTCTGGCCTATTGACCTGTTGCCCACCACCCTGTTAAGGTAGTTTGAGACTATAGAGGTTATTATTCCCGCAGTTATGTTCTCCCTTGATGCTCCGTACTGTATTGCCTTGCGTATGTCAGAGTTTATGAACGCCGAGCAGTGTTCGCCGAACTTTAGCGGCGCGTCTGCCATGAGCGCAATGTCACCGATCTGTCTTACGTCGGTTATGTTAAGGTCCCCGGCAGCCGATTCTTCAAGGAATGAACCTGTTCCGGCAGAGCATGCCTCGTTCATGGCGTAGTCAATGGGAACCTTGTTTTTAAGGTGAACGTACTTTGCATCCTGGCCGCCTATCTCGAATATTGTGTCTATGTCGGACTTAAAGTAAGTGGTACCTGTTGCGTGAGCGATAATCTCGTTGTAGACCGCGCCTGTTTCCATGAACACGCCGAGTATTTCGCGCGATGAACCGGTTGTGGCCGCGACAGAAATACTTATGGGCGCGTCACCTATCTGTTCCCGGACCTGTTTTTTAACTTCATAAATGCATGTCTTGAGAGCGTTTACCGGGTCACCGTGAGTCCTGCCGTAATAATCGGCAACGATCTCGTCAGTTTCAATGTCAATCAGTGCTACCTTGGTTGTGGTCGATCCGCCGTCTATACCAAGTATGTATTCACCGCCGGGCCTGACCTTTGCGCGCAGAGGTTCTATGTATGTAACCCTGCCCAGTGCTGATTTAAGTGACGCGTACTTACCGAAACCTGAACTTCCCGTCTTGAATAAATTTTCAGCATCAGGCACAGGGCTGCCTGAACTTACTGCAAGCAGTGCGGCGCCATAAGCCTCAAAGTACGTAGCCTCGTCCGGTATTATTATCTTTATCCCTGGTAGCTTGTCCTGAATATATTTAACTATGTATGCGTTGTTCGTGACGCCGCCTGTAAGTATTACCCTGCCGTCGCGTATTTTTGCACGTTTAAGAAAATCCGCGACCTTGGTTGCCATTACGTCACTTAAAGAGAGTACTATGTCGTACTTGGTTGCCTCACCCTTGTTCAGCTTGTGGGTACAGTCGCTTTTCATGAATACTGAACAGCGTGCCGACAGGTGATGTACCCTGGCCGAGTCGGGAACATTGGCTACATCTGCAAGTGTCATATCCATACGTCCTAACTGCTGCTTGAAGAATTCACCTGTGCCAGACGCGCACTTGTTTCCCGAAAGGCTTGTTATAATTTTACCCTCGTTATTTATTGAATAGACAAGAAAGTTCTCGCCTCCGAGAGATACAACCGCGTCAGCCTCTATGCCCAGGTCCCTGAGGGCCTCTTCAACACAGATGGATTCAATGACGTTGTTCGCGTTTATAAGGTATCTTCCCTCGGTTCCGGTTACCAGCATCCTTGTGCCGGCCGGTATATCGGTGTCGCGGAAAATATTTTTAAGAGTATTAATAAAGTCACCCTCATGCTCTACTGTTTTAAAAAGGGAAACCTGCTTGTCGTTCATAAGAACCAGTTTAATACTTGAAGAGCCAATATTAATTCCCAGACTGTGCATCTCTGCCTCCTGAAATAATCCGACTGTAGAGGCCTTCATGATCAGTTGATTTCCGGTATTTTTTTAATTATTGATTAAACGCCAGTTCCGTACCGGGAAATTAAATGTTATGAGGTTTTCTGTCGGGCCAGATATAAATAAATTATCCGAAATCAGTGATCATTCCTGAAATATTTATTAGTGCAATAAGACCGTTTTAATTCCCGCCGCCTTTGGCGGAGGGAATAGAGCTTTTTATTCTACAAAATAGTTTAAGGATTAACTCTGATCCGGAATTCTCTTTTCTCTTACTGAAATAGCATAATATTTATAAGCAATTTTTGAGTCAATAATTTATACAAAAAAATCGTTATGTTAGTGTAACAGTTTTCGTGCCCGGCAGGTTGCATATTTTTAAGTTTATAGTGGTGTTTTTGAAAAAAGATATTATATTAAAGTGTGTGTTCTAACAAAACGGGTCCTGTGCCGGTTTTTAATGCCGGATGCCTTAAAACATGAAAGCGGGAATTAAAAGATGAAGAAAATCCTTCTTGTCGAAGATGACAGAATTACATCAAAACTTTTACAGAAATATATCGTTGATTTAGGGTACGTACTCTCGTCGGCAATCTCTTCAGGTGAAGAGGCCCTGCGTGAAATAGACCTGAATGAGCCAGACCTTGTGCTGATGGACATAAACCTTGAAGGTAAACTCGACGGAATTGATTCTGCAAAGAGCATTATGCAGAGACATGCACTCCCCGTTGTTTTTATCACTTCATCACTGGACTATTCCACGCTTGAAAGAGCAAAGGAGGGTAATGCCTACGGCTATATAATCAAGCCCTTTGACAAGAAGGACCTGCGCGCAACCATGGAGATGGCACTGGTACGCCATGAGATGGAGAAAAAGATCAGGGATAATGAAAACAGGATGACCACTATTCTCAATTCAATAGCCGATTCAGTCGTTGTTGTAACCGAGTCGGGAAATATCGATTACGTTAACCCTTCCGCCGAGGCGCTGCTCGTTACAGAAAAGAATGAAATCCTGGGGAAGAACTTTCATGACGCGATTAAAATAGGTAGCGATCCGAATGACGGCATGTACTTTCCCATGTCGATGAACTATATAGAATTCAACAACTACATCACGGCCGGCACCAAAAGCATCCCCGTTGATATAACATCAACCCCCTTAAGGCAGGATAACGGCAGGACCAGCGGCGCTGTTATTGTCGTGCGAGACATTACACAGCAGGTTGAGTACGACCGCAAGATACAGGAGAGCATGGACAAGCTGCGGCGTGTCCTTTACGGCATAGTCGAGGCCATATCAAAGACAGTCGAGACGCGCGACCCCTACACTGCAGGCCACCAGAAACGTGTTGCAGACATTGCAAAGGAGATCGCGCGCGAGATGAACCTTGGGCGTGATATAATCGAGAGCGTTGACATAGCCGGCCAGATACATGACCTGGGCAAGATCGCCATACCCGCGGAGATACTGAACAAACCGGGAAGGATAAACCATATTGAATTTGAACTTATCAAGATGCACTCGCAGATGGGCAGTGATATACTGAAGAACATAGATTTTCCCTGGCCCATTTCGGAAATAGTCCTGCAGCATCACGAGAAGTTTGACGGCACCGGCTACCCGAACGGTATAAAGGGCGGGGATATACTTATACAGGCAAGAATTCTTACAGTAGCAGATGTGCTCGAGGCTATGGCGTCGCACAGGCCATACAGGGCGGCGCTGGGAATTGAGGCGGCATTTACTGAACTCAGAAAGAACAGGGGGAGCCACTTTGATCCCGATGTTGTCGATTCCTGCATGAGGGTTTTTATAGAGAAGGGCTTCAGCATGACATTTTAGCAGTGTGCATGGAATATTCTATTCAGGTTATAATCTATAATGATATCTGGAAGATTCAGCTTTTTTATGGCGTTTTTGTTGCTCACTCTTATTGCCGGATTCCTGATAAATACGATCATCCTGCGTAATATTAATAAAGATCGTATTATTGATTATATGAGATTGCGCAAAAAAGTCAGTTTTTATTCTTCGATCTGCGGTTTAATAATTGGAAGAGTATTCAGCGGATTAATTGAAGGAATAACAGGCCTGCCCTTTGAGCTGGTTTTCTGCATCCTCTATCTGGTAACAGTTACAATAACAACATTCAGCATAATCAGGTATTATAAAAGACCTCTCTGAAAATTACAATAATATCTACAGGAAGATATAACCATACTTGCGGATATTGAGTCTTGTACCCTTAACGGGACACTTGCTGTCATACCCGTGCAGACGGGTATCCATCGATTGAGCATGGTTCCGGCTGCGGCATTGACTTAACGACTATGTAACGACTATAAACGACTTTGATACGTCTTTGTAACGACTTTGTAACGACTATGTAAAGATTGCATAACGACTGAAAAAAGGTCCGATAACAGGATAATTCCCCGCCTGCGCCCCGGGAAATGATTTACAAAAACAGCTTATCCTGCAGTTATTAGTCATAAATGGGCTTAAAAATGGTCAGAAAAAAGATAACAGTACGCGGTATTGTGCAGGGTGTGGGTTTCAGACCTGCAATGGCAAGGCAGGCTCATGTAACAGGCCTTACAGGTACTGTTTTGAATACACGGGATTCTGTTGAGATCGAAATACAGGGCGCTTTAGATGTTGTGAACACCTTTGTCAGAGATTTCAGCCTCTTTACTCCCCCTAACGCGGTTATTACTGAATTTACTCTCCATGACATGGAACCCGTGGCCGGCGAAAACGGTTTTACCGTAAATGAAAGCAGGGACAGGGGGCCCACGCGTTTCAGCATACCGCCTGACATTGCTATATGCCGGGCCTGCCTCGAGGAGTTCAGCGACCCTGCGAACCGCAGGTACAGGTACAGCTTTATTACATGCGGGGACTGCGGCCCGCGCTACACGTACATGAAGGATATGCCCTACGACAGGTCAAGGACCAGTATGGATCAGTTCCCCATGTGTGAAAAGTGCATGGCTGAATACAATGACCCCGCAGACAGAAGGTTCCACATTGAGGGCTTTTCGTGCCCTGAATGCGGGCCCGCTGTTGAAGGATTTGATGCAGCCATAAGCGCGCTTAAGAGCGGCAGGATCGCGGCGATCAAGGGGCTGGGCGGATACCACATAGCATGCTCCGCGCTTGATGAAAGGTCTGTATCAATACTGCGTGAAAGAAAGAGAAGGCCGGCCAAACCCTTTGCTGTAATGTTCGCTTCGCTTATGCAGGCGCGTCAGTACGTCGAACTTGACAAAGCCGCTGAGCTGTGCCTTGACTCGAAGGTGTCGCCCATAGTTGTCGTAAAGAAAAAGGAGAACTGCGGAATTGCAGATTCAGTGGCGCCCGGCAACGGCTACCTGGGGATAATGACAGCCTATACGCCTCTGCACCGTAACATACTCGATGCCGCGGGTGTGCCCCTTGTAATGACCAGCGCCAACATTTCCGGTGACCCGCTTATAATCGATGACATAAAGGCGAAGAACGGGCTCGCCGGCATAGCCGACCTGTTTTTAACGCATAACCGCAGAATCCTTAAACGCGCTGACGACAGCATTTCGTGGATCTACGGCGGTGAGGAGATAAACCTGCGTATGGGGCGGGGGCGAATGCCCTTTCCCGTAAAGCTTCCCGTGGCAGGTAAAAATATACTGGCAGTGGGAGCCGAACTGAAGAGCAATATATCGGTCGTGTCTGGTGACAGGCTCGTTACAAGCAATCACATAGGCGACCTGGGCTCGCCCGAAACATTCACCCACTTTACAGAGACCGTAAACGAGCTTCTTGAATACTACAACGTGCAGCCTGAAGTTATTGTAGCTGACCTGCACCCTGACTATCAGTCAACGCAGTTCGCAGAGGATTACGCAAAGCGCAATAACATTAAGCTGGTAAAGGTGCAGCACCACTACGCGCATTTTCTTTCGTGCATGTTCGAGTCGGGGCTTGATGAACCGGCCACGGGCGTTATAATGGACGGTACGGGTTTCGGCACTGACGGTACTATATGGGGCGGCGAGGTGATTACCGGTGACATGCACAGCTTTGAGCGGAAAGGGCATATAGGGCAGTTTACCCTTCCCGGCGGTCAGCGGGCCATCGTGGAGCCCTGGAGGATACTGGCCGGGTTCCTTGGCGAGGATGAGTTCATGGATGCGTGTTCATGGGCAGGGAGTACTGCGGCAGGGGTTTACAGCATTAAGGATAACAGGAATTTTTCACCCCTCACCTCAAGCGCGGGCAGGCTGTTTGACGCAGCAGGCGCGCTTCTCGGGTTCAGGCGCAGCGTGAGTTACGAGGCTGAAGGGGCGATATATCTTGAGATGCTTGCGCTGGGCAGTTCCACTGAAGATTTTATTCCACCTGTCTGTAAAGATGCCGGCGGATTGATTACCTGTGACCCCGGTGCAATAATCCGCGAACTGTTTTTACTTTCAGGCAGGCGCGACCTGTCATACCTTGCAAGGATGTTTCATAATTCAGTTATTGAGGCGATGGCTGTGACCGCAGAAAAAGTATGCTCTGCTACAGGCACGGGTAGCGTGCTTCTTGCAGGGGGTGTTTACCAGAACAGATTAATGCTTGAGGGTATGGAAAAAAGGCTTGCAAGAGCGGGCCTTCATGTCTTTTTTAACAGAAAAATACCTGCCAGTGATGCGGGGATATCTGCCGGACAGGCGGTTTACGGAGTCTATAATGCATGAGCTTAGTCTTGCAATGAGCGTCAGGGAGATTGTCGAGGAGGCCGCGCAGCAGAACGGCGCTACAAAGGTCAACAGGGTTAACCTCGCAGTGGGGGAATTCAGTTCTGTTTCAATTGACGCGCTCGAGTTTGCAATGGAGGTCGTAAAGAAGGATTCGGTCTTTGAGAACGCGGCGATTGTTATACGTTCCGAAAGGACAATCCTTGAATGCGCCGCGTGCGGCTCGAACACCGTAATGGCCGACTACGTTTTTGTTTGCGGCAAATGCAGTTCCGGCGCGGTACGGATAGTTTCCGGAGACAGGATGTACGTTGAATCGATAGACATAGAGAACGGGGGGGAATGATATGCATTATGTTGAACTTGAAAAGGACCTTCTGCAGCGCAACGACATGCTTGCAGAGAACATAAAGAGGAACATGGATGACCACGGCATTTTCGTCCTTAACCTGATGAGCGCGCCGGGCGCAGGCAAGACGAGTATACTTGAAGCCGTGATCCCTGAACTTACAAAGAAGTACAGGGTCGCGGTCATTGAAGGGGACATGCAGGGATCAGCGGACGCGGACAGGCTCGCGGGCTTTGACATAAAGGTGCACCAGATAAACACGCACAGCCTGTGCCATCTTGAGGCAGCCATGCTTGAGCGTGCCCTTGTGAACTTTGACCTGCACGGCATAGACTGCCTTATCATAGAGAACGTGGGCAACCTTGTGTGCCCCGCAGACTTCTTTCTTGGCGAGGACGAAATTATGATGGTGGTCTCTGTGTCAGAGGGGCACGACAAGCCGCACAAGTACCCGGTAATGTTCAGCAAGGCCAATGTTCTTGT
>JAAYBQ010000048.1 GCA_012730035.1 Spirochaetota bacterium | reverse complement strand
CGCGATTTTTGTCAAAAGCGGCAACTGCACAATAATGAGTGAAGGGATGCGTATTGCCGTAGTAGGTGTTTCCAACATAGTAGTAGTCCAGTCGGGCAACGATATCCTTGTTATAGACAAGGACGCGTCGCAGGATGTGCGGACAGTTGTGGATATAGTAAAAGGGAAACACTAAATCCTGCTTCGCAGGCTTTAGTGTTTATATAGTTCCGTCCATCAATCGTCTCCGGAACTCCTTCTCTTTTTCTGTCAGAGTGCTCTCTGTCAGCTCAATAATCTCTTCGAGCCATTGAAGTTTTTCCTCGACTGTGAGCTTCATATACTCAAGGATCTTTTCATCTTCCAGTGTGTAGGAAAATCCTTTATTCTCCATCAGCTTTACCTAAAAACACTTTAAGTTTATTGAGCATCTTAATATCTGAGAGGTCCTGGCTGCGGCTGCTGAATTTCTTCATTATGATTAAATCATCAATTGAAACGATATCAATTTCTAAATTCCTGTATGTCTTGGATATCTTTCTTTTGTATGCATCATCAAAATTCAAAGGATGTACAAGCAATATATCTATTGCTCTGTAAGCCTGCCGCTGGTGCCGGAATGAAAACGCGATAAGATTTTTTTCACTTATCCATTGTTGCCTTATATCAGCATCTGCCAGTCCCTCAGCATCAACAGGGATTACGGGGATATAATCCAACTCCTTCATAACCTTGATAACACGATAAATATTATCGGTATCCATTGCTATGACAAAGTCAATATCCTGTGTAACGCGTGGTATGCCATGTAGATTTACCGAAAGCCCTCCAACAATCAAATACCTTACCGATTTATCATGGAATTCTTTCAATATATCATAATAAAACATTTTCTATTCCCACTCTATAGTTGAAGGCGGCTTGGACGAAATATCGTACACAACCCTGTTAATCCCTTTTACCTCGTTGATTATCCTGTTTGATATCCGGCGCAGCAGGTCTTCAGGCAGGTATGCCCAGTCTGCGGTCATTGCATCAACCGAGTTCACACCGCGCACCGCGATTACATTTTCGTAAGTCCGTTTATCACCCATGACCCCGACTGATTTTACAGGGAGAAACACGGCGAATATCTGCCACAGCTTTCTGTACAGGCCCGCATCCTTAATCTCCTGCACGATTATATCATCTGCTTCCTGGAGTATCTTTATCCTCTGAGGGGTAACATCGCCTATAATCCTGATCGCAAGGCCCGGTCCGGGGAACGGGTGCCTGTATATAAGCTCTTCGGGCATTCCAAGTTTAACACCGAGTTCGCGGACTTCATCCTTGAAGAGTTCCTTAAGCGGTTCAATCACCTTGCCTGACTTGATCAGTTTAAGCACTTCTGGCACGCGGTTGTGGTGGCTCTTGATTGTATCTGATGGCCCCTTAGTCGACACCGACTCGATAACGTCAGGATACAGAGTACCTTGTGCAAGAAAATCAAACCTGCCTATCTTCTTCGCCTCATCCATGAATACGCTGATAAACTCTTTACCTATAATGCGTCGCTTCTTTTCAGGATCTTCAACGCCCTTGAGCTTATAAAGAAACCTTTTTGAAGCATCAACATATATAAGATTAATCTTCATGTGCTTTTTGAATCTTTCAACAACCTGTTTCTCCTCGTTTTTACGCAGCACGCCGTTGTTTACAAACACACAGTAAAGCTTTTCACCAATTGCTTTCTGTAAGAGCATCGCAGTAACCGATGAATCAACACCGCCTGAAAGCCCCAGCAGTACAGTTCCACTGCCCACCTCTTTGCGTATGGCTTCGACGGAGGAATCAATAAAAGATTCCATGTTCCATGATGCTTTAAGCCTGCATATTCTAAAGAGAAAATTTTTCAGAACCTTTATGCCGTTTGTTGTATGGTACACTTCAGGATGAAACTGAACCCCGTACACTCTGCTCTTTGAATTTTCCATGGCAGCAATTTCGGCATTTCCCGATGACGCGGTGACCGTGAAACCATCAGGTATTTTAGTCACCTTGTCGCCGTGGCTCATCCAGACCTGCTCCTTCTTAGCCATACCCTTAAGCAGTTCGGACTTTTTGTTTACATTTATTATTGCCCTGCCGTATTCACGTGAACTTGCCCCTGCACTCTGGCCTTTAAATGCGTTTACTACAACGTACAGGCCGTAGCATATACCCAGCACAGGCACACCTAACTTAAATATTTCATCAGACACACGCGGGGCATCCTTTTCGTATAATGAAGACGGGCCCCCTGACAGAATAATTGCCGAAGGTTTCTCGTTCTTTATGTCATCTATTGAATGATGAAAGGGTACAATCTCTGCGTAAACATTCAGTTCGCGGATTCTGCGCGCAATGAGCTGGGTGTACTGAGAACCAAAATCGAGGATAAGTATTCTTTCGCGCGGAATCGCAGTATTATGTTCTATCATTTTTTCCCTTCCAGCATTTTTATATAATTCATAAGGCCGGTCTGGTTTATCATTTCATTTTTTTCCAGTACCTTCTTCTGCATCTCTTTTCTGTAGCCGCTAAGTTTTTCTGCAACAGACGTGTCAAAAAGTGCGAGTATATTTGCAGCAAAGAGTGCCGCGTTTGTTCCGCCCGCCCTGCCCGCAGCCATGGTGGCAACAGGTATCCCGGCAGGCATCTGGCTTATTGAAAGCAGAGAGTCAAGCCCGCCCGCAATCCCTGACTCAACCGGGATACCTATTACAGGCAGAAGTGTGTGCGAGGCTACAACGCCCGGAAGGTGGGCGGCTCCACCGGCTGCAGCTATGATCACTTTGATCCCCCTGCCCGATGCGCCTTTTACCCATTCAGCTGTTTTTTCAGGTGTCCTGTGAGCGGAAGATACAATTACCTCGTACGATATATTAAATCTGTCAAAAATTTCAAAACAACCCTTTATTTTAGGCAGATCAGAATCACTGCCCAGAATTACACCAACCTGGCTCATTTTACCCCGCTTCAGCCCTGTAAAAGGCTTTTTTCCAAAATTTTGCTTATTTCAGCAATTATCGAATAAAACAGCATTTTGTCATTTCAAAACCATCCCGTTCTACTCAGTGCAAACCCAGGTGCGTCCTTCAGCAGACACAGGATCCGGTATAAACGGTAAGTGAACCAGATGAACCGATCAGTAGCTGCCTTTTCTTAGGACAGGGAATGTTTTGAATCGATCGTAAAATGCCATAAATATTCATCATCTATACCTTTTTAAATTAACTGCCATATTTTTTGTCAACAGATTATGTTAAACAGCGCTAAAAGATAGTAACATTTATTACGGCAGTAAAAAACTTAAGGCACAATTTCTGCCAAAACCAGAAGAATTATGCTGTAACATTTTTATCATTATACTTGACTTATTAATATTCTAATATTATTTATAAAAAAAATTCTTTTAAAGGAGTTTCGTAATGAAACATATTGTATCAGCAATAGTTACAGCAATGCTTCTTGCTTTCTCAACTGCTCTTTTTGCCCAGGCATCTTCAATTGACCTGAAGGCTGGTATCGGTTATCCCGATGCGCCGAGCAAAGTGGGATTCGATGGTGCAGTAGCAGTAAATTTCGGACTTGATAAATATTTTAACCTTGGAGTTGAAGGCGGATTCGGCTGGATCCAGTGGGAAGACAAGGATGCGTCTGTAAATTATCCCAATCTTAACATAACACAGGTAGAAAAAGCCAATCTCTATTCATTTCCGCTTCTTGCAGTAGCACAGATCCGTTTTGCAGATGTTGAGTCTGATTACGGCTTTCTACCCTTCCTTGCAGGCGGTGCAGGTTACTCATGGACAGTTTATGACCACCCGGATGTATCCGAGACATTCAGCGGTTTCACATGGCAGGTATCTGCAGGTACTGTATTCAGTCCCGGTGAAGGTTCAGCTATGAAGGTAATGCTTGAAATAGGCTACAGGGGCGCGGATATCGAGAATGAAGACAGCTACCAGCTCGATATGTCAGGCGTGTTTGGAAGAATCGGTGTAAGCTTCCCAATAGGAAACGTAGAATAATTCCACAGAATTAATCCTTCAGCACAAAAAAAAGAAATCCCGTCTTTCGACGGGATTTCCTGTATTCCCTTACAAACTGGATGAATAATCTGAATCAACTACCGAGAAGCTGAAGCACTGTCCTTGTCTGCATATTAGCCTGAGCCAGCATCGCAGTACCACTCTGCACAAGAACCGCATTTTTGGTAAGATCAACCATTGTTTCAGCCATGTCGGCATCCCTGATCCGGCTTTCAGATGCCTGTATATTTTCGTAAGCAGTCATAAGACCTTTTGCAGCATATTCGAGTCTGTTGTAATAAGCTCCGAGGTCTGCTCTTTGCTTGGCAATCTTAT
>JAAYBQ010000047.1 GCA_012730035.1 Spirochaetota bacterium | reverse complement strand
CGAAGCAGAAACGAATCAGTATGAAGCATCAAGTGCCCTTCTGATCGCGTATGCCCGTCTTAAATTAGTATCCGGAGAAGTTTTAAAATGATGATTAAATACAAGGCTGTTAAATATGCTGCAATTATCCTGCTTGCTTTCTTGTCACAATGCGGCAGTAAAGAACAACAAATGACTCCTTCACCCAACCAACGCCCGGAAACGGGAAATACAACTAAAGGTATGATACCTTTAGTAGCGGTATCAAAGGTTGAACTTTCCACTGTTACTTCCGTTCTTCAGTTAACCGGCTCGGTTGAGCCTGTGCGCATAGCGCGGCTGGCTTCACCGGTGGAAGGGCCAATTCAAACACTGTGGGCCCGTGAAGGAGATTCCATTAAAGCCGGAAAAGTTCTGGTAGATATCGGGCGAAAGAGCGCGGCAAGCGCCCAGCTTGCTGCTGCGCGCGAATACATGCAGAAACAGGAACAGGAACTCAAACGAATAAAAAAACTTGTTAACGACGGCGCAATTGCCGAATCGGAACTGGATGCAGCTCATTCGCAATATGAAAACGCACGTGCCCAATATGCGCGTGCAGGTGAAGTTTCGGGAGATTTCAAAATACGCGCCCCATGGAGCGGCATTGTCGCAAAAGTTTTAGCTGCCGAGGGAGATTTTGTAGCTCCACGTTCACCGCTCATAGAAATATATGATCCCTCAACACTAGTTGTAAAATCCAGCGTACCAGAAAGCCGCGCAACCAAATTGCACCAGCACGCTCCGGTAAAGATTCGTTTCGACGCTTTAGCTGGGCATGTATATGACGGCTCAGTCAGCAGAATTTTTCCTCAACTGGATCCCCAAACCCGTACACGAGCATTTGAGGTAACAATACATGACAGCGTTGAACTGATCCCGGGAATGTTCTCACGTCTGGAAGTTCAAATGGCAAAAGCAGACAGTGCTCTGGTTATCCCGGAAAATGCGATTGTAACTACTCCAAAAGGTGAAAGTATTGTCTTTGTTATCGAAAACAAAGCCACTAAAGCCCGATCGGTAACTATCGGTATTCGCAACAAAAAAAGAGTACAGATAAAACAAGGGTTACAGGTCGGCGAGATGATTGTTGTTGCCGGTAATGAAAAACTTAAAAACGGCTCGATAGTACGTATCGCCCAAAATTCAGTTTCCGGGTCTCGAAAAGGAACTGGTCCGGGCAACAAAAACATTTCTTCAGATGATATCAAGCAACCAGCTCAGAAGAAAGCAGACAAATGAAAATCACCCGATATGCCGTAAATCACAGATTATCAGTCAACGCAATTATCTCTGCGCTTTTACTCCTTGGTTTGTATGGTCTATGGCATCTTCCGGTTGATCTGCTGCCAAGTATTACCTATCCTCTTGTAAGGCTTTCGGTAAACTGGCGTGGCGTTGCGCCCGAAGAAATAGAACGGGGCATTGCCGAACCGCTTGAGAGGGTGATGGCGACTATTGACGGGCTGGATTATCTTGAATCATCGTGTATTGAAGGGCAATATAACCTTACGGTAAACTTCAGACCCGGCATCAATATTGATATCGCGTACCAGGATGTGCTGGCAGCCCTGAACCGTACTTCACGTAATTTGCCTCAGGATGCCGATCCGCCGGTAGTATTTAAAGCTGATCCATCACAACTGCCTGTTGCGCAGATCTCTTTTTCATCGGATGAATGGGATCTGGTACGTCTTCGTTCCTGGGCTGACAGGTGGCTTCAAGACCAGCTTTTAACTGTTGCGGGTGTAGCAGGAACAGAGATTATTGGCGGTCTTGAACGTGAAATCCGTGTTGAACTGGACCCACAGATACTCTCCAAGCATCAGTTGACGCTGGAAGGGGTTTTGAAAACTCTTGAAAACGAGAATGTGGAAATGACTGCGGGAAGAGTAACAACGGGTCCTGATGAAATCATAGCCCGCACTGTTGGAGAATACAGTTCCATTGAAGAGATCGAAAATACAGTAATAACACGAACCGGTAATGCGGTAGTCCGACTTAAGGATATCGCATCTGTAAGGGATTCTCATGAAGATGCAAGGATTATTACCCGTCTGAACGGCGTCCCTTGTGTAACCGTAAGCATTCTCAAGCAAGCCGACGCCAATACTGCTGAAGTGGCAAGATTGGTAACCCGAAAAATCAATGAACTTTCTGATATCATGCCTCCCGGTATCCGTTTTGGTACGGTAGAAGATCAGTCGGTATATGTACAATCTGCAATTGATGGTGTTCGCAATGCCGCTGTCCAGGCTGCTTTACTTATGGTGATAATCGTGTTCATTTTTCTGGGTAGCTGGCGGCAGGTTGTTGTCATGGCTGTAACTCTTCCACTCACCCTGATTTTCAATTTCGCGTTCATGAAACCTGCAGGATTTTCACTTAACATTTTTTCTCTGGGGGGGCTGGTAGTCGCAATCGGAGTCTTGCTTGATAATTCAACTATCATAGTGGAAAATGCCACCCGACTGTTTGGCATAAAAAAAGGTGAAAAATCTTCAGAAACTACTATTGCAGCAGTTGCAGAAACAGGGCCTGCACTCATGGCTGCAACATTCTGTTTTCTGGCACTCTTTCTTCCTTTTCTTCTGATTCCGGGTATGACCAGT
>JAAYBQ010000046.1 GCA_012730035.1 Spirochaetota bacterium | reverse complement strand
TTGTAATTATCTGAAGTCTCTTTTCTTCTGAAAAACCGGATAATTCCAATTATTGCCGGAATCCAGATTATTGAATGGTACAGACCGAAGAGCCATACACGTAGCAGCAGCTTTGAAAAAAGAACAATGGGGCTGAAGCCCTTTGCGGCCACATAGGAATAATTATATATAAGTTTACCTTTAAAAGAGCCATTTATAATAATCCCGGTATAATTCCAGTCAATGAAAACAAAAACAGCAGCTATGAAGACACATAGAAATATTGACCCGTAATAGAATAATCGCCTGCGAAGATCCTTAATCAGATAATGGGGAAAAACAAAAAGTGTGTAAAACAGGAGTATCCCGGAAATATAAATCCCCTGAAACTTAACCATGTATGACGCATAGAGTGCAAGTCCGAGTGGAATCAGATATATGAACTTCTTCTTGTAAACAGCGAGATAAAAAAATATGAATGAGAGCATAAAAAAAAGATTATATATAACTTCTCCATTAGTCGCGGTAAAACTATGGTTAAACGAAGATATAATGCACCCATAGAGCGTCCCTGCAAGAAGTCCGGTTTTAAGATTAAACAGAAGATACCCAAGAAGTACAATACACAGGCCTGTCGCGACTATGAATAGTACGCCCGTAAGATGAAAGGCTGCCGGAGAATCCCACATGTTCACAACAGAGAACTTCATCAGGAAGTGATAAAGAGGCCCCTTGTTTATGCTGAATACACGTCCAGCCAGATCAGTCTTGACGATAAGATAGGTGGTGAGTACATCAACATGCATAAAATCGATGAATACAGTATGTATCCTAAGCAGAATGGTTGACAGAACCATTGCGGCATATATCTTCCACGATGCTGCAGTATCAAAAAAACTCCAGAAGCGGTCTGCAAATCTTTGAATCATATATGTACCCCTGTGTAGATAAAATACATAAATGCCTGTCTGACATATAAATTCAGGTTAATACATGTAAGTTATATTAAATGATGAACTGTATTTAGCCACAAATCATCATAAAAATTTTTAATAAGAGAGTCAAGGTTAAAAGCAAAACAGACAGATATCCGGAACGGATCTGCCTGTTTTGCTTATTTCTTACGGTAACAGCTGTGCGCGCTGCGTGATATGGAAGGATTTATTTTTTCCTTTTTTCAATCTTTACGCCCGCTATAAAAATTCCGGCAAGGTCAACCTTGACAGTTTTCTTTTCAGGAATTTTGTTAAAAATATCCTCATCGCAGAGCAGATCCATTACCTGAGGACCAATCTTTGCCTTCACAATAGGCACTTTCCTCAATTTGTAAATTTTAGGAATCTGGTCAACAACACCTTTTGGAATGTTGGCGTTCTGGACCTTATCCATCCTCTTCTCCAGAACAAGAATACTTGTTGATACTTTGTGTTGATCAACAAGTTCTTTCTGTAATTCCAGCTTCTTTTCCATCTTTTTCTTAAGAAAAAAATATCCGGCTACTAAAAGCACTACAACAATACCGAGTATAATGTACAATATCCACCAGGCCACAATAGAACTCCTTCAAACAAATTTAGCAACAGTTAATAGTAAAGAACCATCAGTCAAGAGAAATACTTAACTCTCAATTATTCCTCAATCTCTCTTTTTTACCCCTTCGGGCGGATTTATCAACTTTTTTTTATTGAAAAGAAAGATATTGAATTTTTAATGTACATAATATTTATATTCCGCATTCAATGAATTCCGGAGTTATTTTTTAAAATCCGGAGATCAGCTTAAATGTCAGTTTCACCGGTTGTCTCTACAAATACAATAAACAGGACAAAAAAATGGAACCTAAAAAAGTGACGATCAAAAACCTTGAAAAAGTTCTGGAGGATCTTAAACAGGGATCTGATGATTCCA
>JAAYBQ010000001.1 GCA_012730035.1 Spirochaetota bacterium | reverse complement strand
TGAATAAAAAAAGGAAAATAAAAAATTTTTAATTGCACATTTACCGTTTGAGTGTATAATCCTCATATACATATATAGAAATACCGGCAAAATGTTAGCCTCGTTTATACTGTTTAAAAGATTCTATTAACGGTATATTGAACATAAAATTTTTCGAGAGGATCATGTGGTATGACCAGGCCGAGCTATTCACGCAATGTAAGATTTTTCTTTCTTAATTTTTATCTTAAGACCGATTCGATCAGCTATTTTGTCCTTATCCCGCTTATGATACTTTATGTCTTTTCCAACCTGGATTTTACATCAGAGCAGCTTTATATATTTGCGCTTTGTTCGGCATTCAGCGTGAGCGTTTCATTTGTCACAACCAATATAAACAACTACCTTGTTGTCAGGCCCATAGCTGTTTATTTTAAAAAACTCGTCAGCGGTGAATCCTTCGATCGGGATGTATATGAAAAAGCTTTCACCAGGTTCAGAAAACTTCCGTTTTACCAGGCTATAGGCGCAATGATCAGGTGGACCTGCGGTATGTCTCTTGTTAACATACTCACCATGGTCTTCGCGGATATAAGTACTGTACAGGCAGTGAACATGTGGATACTCGCTTTTATAAGCGGTTCGTTCTCTGTTATACTTTTCTTTATACTGACAGAAATATTCGTGCAGGATGTTTACGAGGAGAATGTTTTTCCCGAATGGGTTGAAATAGGGCAGGGCTTCAGTATAAGTATTATCCAGAAGATGTTCTCTTCGATTGTCATCATAATGCTTATACCCTTTCTTGTAATACTTACGTATCTTCTCCAGATAACTTCAAAACTGGATATCGACAAATCGGTTGTATACAGCAGGGTCGCGGTAATAGGGCTGGTGGGGCTTATCCTTGCCATTTACATTACCTACATTCTTTCAAAGACAATAACCGGCAAAGTAAGAAGAATCAACAGTCTTCTCAAGGATATGGGTAACGGCAATCTTGCATCCCTGGCGCAAAAGATTATTGTAGGGGATGAGCTTGCAACAATTAACAAATCGGTCTACAGGATGCGCCAGAGTCTTCGCAACATGACAAAGACAGTACTGCGCAATTCAAAGGACCTGGAGTTCACAAGCGGAGAACTTGATCACACCTCGGCTGACATGTCTGACACCGCGCGGAGCCTTTCGGCAATTATAGAGGAGGCCAGCAGCGCCTACGAGGAGATGTCGGCCACCTATGATCAGAATGTAGAAAGGATAAAGGACCAGCAGGAGGAATTTGCAAAGATGCGTGAGGAAGTCCTTGACATCGCCATGGATACCGCCGAGCTCAAGCTCCGCACCAGTGAGATCAAGGAGAGTATGACTGCCACGCTTGCAAGGACCGATGCCGGGCGCGTATCAATGCAGAAAACGGTCGAAACCATGAAGGGTATTGCCCGGTTTATGAACGATATTGATAACATGGTGAATATGATCACCGATATAGCAGACAAGATAAACCTTCTGGCGCTGAATGCTTCAATTGAGGCTGCGCGCGCCGGCGAACACGGAAAGGGTTTTGCCGTAGTTGCAGACGAGGTGAACAAGCTTGCTGACCAGACCTCAATGCTTGCCGGCGACATCAAGAAGAATCTGACTGCCCAGGCCGGAAGCATAAACAGTGAGCTTGAGAACATTGTCGATACGGCTGCCACTCTTGATATGATAAGGGAGAGCATAGCCCTTACCAATACTGTCATTGATGATGCATACAATTTCAGCGAGACCCTGACAGGTAAAAATAACCGCATAGAATCTGATATAGAAAAGTTCAGCAAGATATCCGGTTTAATACACGACTCGTCAGTTGAGCAGCAGATAACCATCGAAGAACTTACAAGGGCGATCAACTCGATAAATGATTATGCCCAGCTTACTGCAGAAAACTCTGACAGGATAAGCTCCCTGTCGTCAGATCTTAACAAGCGGTCAGCTGAACTTTCGACAGAGGTCAAGGTCTTTAAAATTGATTAACCCTGCCACTACCGGGTTACTATTAACCCGCAAAAAAGTATTCAGCTCACAGCCGCAGTTATGGATTCTGCGGAACAGTCAGAAACTAACAGTTTTTATCAGTAATTATTCCTGAAAATTTTTATTACCGCAATAAGATCGTTTTAATTCCCTCCTCCGGTTTTGGTAACGGGGAAGGGAATGGAGTATTTTATTTTACACGATAGTTAAGGAATTAATTATGACTTTTTATTGTAGTAATTTCAGGGAATTATTACTGGATAAATCCATTTTTTTTTGTACTATGTATTGTATAATTATTCAAGCAGTCCGGGTGGTACTGACACAATATGAAGGGGACAGATTTTATTCTTTTCTGGCACGGATTGATGCTGCTGATCATCGGTGCTGCTCTATTTCTGCGGAGTGGAGATGCCGGCCGGAACTACGGCAGGTTATGTCTAATTCTTTTCTGCCTTCTTCTGGGAACAGCTGAATGGGCAGCCGTTTTCACAATGGCCTTCTACTCCGTACCTGGCATTCATACGCTGCGTACTGTAATTTTTATCTCTGCATTTATATTTCTGTTTGAATATATCCGCTATTCCAGAACCGGTACGGCGAGGTGGCTGGCTGTTTACCCCTTAGTTGCCCTGTCTGCAGGTGCAGCATATTATATTGGAAAAGATCCACTCCTTGCCGCGCAATATTTATTCGCGCTGCCCGGCCTGATCTACCTGGCTCTTCTTTTTTTCAGGGGCAATCAGGACGATAGCGAAATTCATCCCGGCAAAAAAGTTGTTGTTCCCGCTGTTTTTGCGGTTTACGCCCTGACCTGGACAGTTCCTGTGCCCGGCTGTGCGCTCCCGGGATTCCTTTATGTTACTTATGTGCAGGAATACCTGGTAAGCGGTGCGTTAATTGCCAGGGCATTATGCGTGACATTGATCATAGCCCTGATATTTATAAGACGCTATGATTATTTTTTCAGTACAGCCCGCAAAGCCGGGAGGTACTGGCTTCCTGCAGTATTTTCCATGATTCTTTGCGGAGCCTTTATTTTAAGCACATTATCCATGTTTATTTCTGAAAACGATATGCGTAATAATATCACTGCAATTGCCAGGGGAATAGCAATGGGTGTTAACCCTGACAGGGTGAAGGAGCTTTCTTTTACTATTGATGATAAAGACAAGCCCGCATTCACAAGAATCAGAAAACAGATGAGAGCATGGGGCCGTTACATGGGTATCCGCAGTATACACAGCATGATGATGAAGCAGGGCAGGCTTATCTTCGGCCCGGAGAACATCGATGAAAGTGATCCTCTGGCGTCACGCCCTGGAACTGAATACATTAAACCTCCCGTGGAATTTGCTGATGCCTGGATAAGAGGAGAGTCCGGTGTGACAAAGCCGTACATCGATGAGTATGGTTCATTCATAAGCGGATATGCGCCGGTATTTGACAGAAGTTCAGGGCGTGTGCTCATGGTTGTTGCTGTAGATTATGATGCGAGCTTCTGGTATTCGGGCATAATGAAAGGCCGGGCTACAGGTTTTGTGCCATTCATGATAATTGCCCTGTGTATAATTTTCTGGCTGGTGATATTTGACCGGAGGAGGGCATCGGGAAACAGGCGGGCGGTATTTTTCTTCAGGCATCTTGAAAGCCTGTGCTGTCTGATATCGGGAATTATAATTACGTGCATAGTTTCGTACTACATGAATTTTTTTGAAAACCGTATAAATGCACGGGAGTTTTATAACCTTGCAGATTCATGGTCTAACATTATCAGATCAATTATTTTAGAGTCAAGGTATTATACCGAGGAACTCTCGCTTTATATTGAAAACAGCGAAGAGGTTACGTGGGAGGAATTCAGGGGATTCTACAGCGGCAAGAACAATCTTCCTTATGTTTCGATTGCCTGGTATCCTGCGGTCAGGGCTTCCGGAAAATCAGCTTTTGAATCTTACATGCGAAGACAGAACTTTAGAGACTACACAATTAAACGGCCCGCAGGAGGCACAATCCCTGCCGGATCAGTTTATTACCCGCTGGCTTATATTGTTCCGCTTGAGTACGGCATGACAAAACTGGGACATGACATCTCCGGGGTCCCGGAATTAAAGGATGTGCTTTATTCAGGTCAGATGACATTAATAGAACAGGGCAGTGATGAACAAATGAGCCCTGGTGGAGACATGATCCTGCTGAATCCTGTTTTTAAAAAAAAGAGGATTCTGGGGTTTGTGTTATCGGTGGTTGATCTTGAACTTCTGCTTAAACGTGTTACATCTTCCAGGAACAGCATCAATCTGGGTATAATGGTAGATATTTCGGATATAAATGATGACGGTTCCGCGCGGACCATTCTTTCGTATCCGCCATCTGACAGCATGGATCCGGACAGGCGTGATGAACCCGCACTCTTCCAGGTCTACCCCGTTTTTTACAGCGGGCATACTTTCGGTATGAAGCTTTATCGTTCCGGAAGTTTTACTGACGCGCAATTGAGCATCGCAGGCCCGCTCTCTTTTGTTATAGGACTGTTTCTCTCTTTCGCGGTGTCAGCTCTTGCAGGGTATCTTGTTTTCAGGAGAAACACCCTCGAAGCCGAGATAGAGGCAAGAACACGCGAGTCCGTTGAAAACGAGGAGAGATACAGAATTGTTGCTGAAGTTACCGGGCAGATGGTTTACGGCAGGGACGTGGATTCAGGTGAGATGAACTGGTCGGGCAGGATTGAGGAGATTACCGGTTTTATGTCGGTGACATTTAATACAATGGGATTCGAGGGATGGAAAAACCTTGTACATCCCGATGACAGGGAAAGGGTCCTGGCTCTTCTGGAGGAATCCCGAAAAGAGAGAAAGATCTTTCGATGCGAATACAGGATGAAGCGTGCTGACGGCACTTATATTATTGTTGAGGACGAAGGGGCATTTCTTCATTACGGCATGGATAAGCCGGTTTCAATACTGGGCGTGGTCAAGGATATAACAACCCGCAGGCGTATAGAGGATGCGCTCAGGGAAAGTGAGGAGAGGTTCAGGGCGTTGCATAATGCCTCATTCGGAGGGATAGCTATTCACGACAGGGGGATTATCAAGGTCTGCAACATGGGGCTTGCAGAAATGACCGGATATACTGTTGATGAACTTACCGGCATGAACGGACTTCTGCTTATTGCCCCTGAATGGCGGGATTATGTGATGGAAAATATCCGGGACGGTTACGTGAAGAGCTATGATGTCGCGGGCATTAGAAAAGACGGCACAATATATGCGATGGAGGTTAACGTGCGCAATATACCCTATCAGGGCAGAATTATGCGCGTGACCGAGTTCAGGGACATCACGGAGCGTAAAAGCATACTGGAACAGCTTGAGAACAATAAAAAGCAGCTTGAGTCGAGCCTTGAGGCGCAGCAGGCGCAGATGGAAGAGGTCGAGGCGATAAATGATGAGCTTGTGGAGGTCAATAAAAGGCTGGCCGAGACTGAAGAAAAGTTTTCACGCGCGTTCAGGATCAACCCTGCTATAATGGTCATAAGCAGAATAAAAGACGGTGTCCTGGTTGATGTAAATGACATGTTCCTTTCGGCTACCGGATATTCGCGCGATGCTGTTATCGGCAGCACCATAAAAGATCTTAACCTGTTTCATGATTACTCTCAGAGTGATATGCTCATAGACCTTGCAAGAAAAAGAGGCGGTGTAAAAAATTACGAGATAATGATACGCACCAGTTCGGGGGAGACGCGTTTCGGGCTGCTTTCTGCCGACATCATAGCGCTAAAGGATGGAGATTATCTTCTCAGCGTTATAAATGACATAACAGACCGAAAGCGTTTTGAGAGCGCAATGGTAGAGAATGAAAAAAAATACAGGATGCTTTTTGATTATTCACTGGATTCGATATTCATAGTTGAAAAGAACTACTTTATTGATTGTAATGCCACTGCTCTCAGGATGTTCAGGTGCAGCAGGGATGATCTAATGGGTGCAACTCCATGGGAGTTCTCGCCCGCAATTCAGCCTGGAGGGGAAAATTCGGAAGTGCTTGCCGCAGAAAAGCTTGAAGATGTATATTCAGGAAAACCCTGCATATTCAACTGGATTCACAGAGCAAAGGATGGTACCGATTTTGAAACTGAAGTATACATGGTAAGGCTTGAAATTGAAAATAAAAATTTTATTATGGCTATTGTCAGGGATATTTCTGAAAGAAAAAGTTACGAGGCGCGGCTTAGCCACATGCAGAAGATGGATGCAATAGGCCAGCTTGCCGGCGGAATAGCGCATGATTTTAACAACCAGCTTGGCGGGATTATGGGGTACGCAGAGCTGCTTTCAATTAAACTGCAGGATGAGGGCCTTAAAAAATATTCGGACGGAATAATGGCCGTCGCATCAAGAGCCTCAGAACTTGCAAAACGTCTGCTGACATTTTCCCGTAAGAGTGGGCTGCAGATGTTGCAGTGTGACCTGCACAAGATAATAAATGATACAATAGACATACTACAGCATAGTATAGATAAAAGAATAACACTGACATTTAGTCCAAATGCTTCAGATTTTATTGTAAGGGGCGATGGTGCGGACCTGCAGAATTCCCTGCTGAACCTGGGGCTTAATGCCCGTGACGCGATGGAGAATGGCGGGGTGCTTTCATTTTCAACATTCAATAAAACGCTTACCGCAACGGAAGCGGCTTCACATCTGCTGATAGTTCCTGCCGGGGAATATGTAGCTGTCAGTATCAGTGATACCGGAAGCGGCATGAGTGAAGAGGTCAAGTCCCATCTGTTTGAGCCGTTCTTTACGACAAAATCCGAGGGTAAGGGTACAGGTATGGGGCTTGCATCGGTCTACGCGTCAGTAAAAAATCATCATGGGACAATCTCCGTAAAAAGTGAAGACTGTAAAGGAACCCGGTTTACCATATTTCTTCCGCTGGATAAAAGGTCTGATGACTGGCAAGCCATACCCGAGGCTGAAGTATATCATGTAACGGGGCAGAGGATTCTTATAGTGGATGACGAGAGAGTGATCCGTGAAATACTGAGTGAACTTCTGCAGCAGGAGGGACATTCAGTCATTGAAGCAACAGATGGCAACAATGCCCTGGAAATATACAGTCAGAGCTGGAACGAAATTGATCTTGTGATACTCGATATGGTCATGCCCGGAATGAATGGCAGGGATACTTACTCCGGCATGAAAAAAATAAATTCCGATGTAAAGGTGATTATAGCCTCAGGATTCAGTTTTAGCGATGATGTACGGGCAGAATTTATAAACAATGTTGGCGCTTATGTTCATAAACCTTTTCAGAAAAAAGAGCTGATGAAGATGATTGCCGAAGTTGTGAATAGATAATTACTAACCAATCTTGAGTTTTCGATGCATGTGTTAAGTGATGTTCCTCGAAGTATGCGATACAGTCAAGTATCGCATTAGCAGTTAAGTGTTTTTAAGGATAATGTTAATATTTGCCGGCGTTGCATCTTTTTTCTTGACATCGGTTGTTCCATGTGTAATGTGTTAAGCACTTAAAGCAAAAGGATTTGCTGATGATAAAAAAGGATTTTTTAAAACACAGGCTAACTGCACGCCTTATAAATACTGATTTCTACAAAGACGTTGTGTCCAGCCATGACAGGTACAGGTTAAGAATTCTGGTTATCCTTTTTTCGATTGTTACTGCCGTTTCTGCTTACCTCCTTGCTGAATACTATCTAACCGGGAAGACTGTGCTTCTGGGCCTTCATCTGGTTTTTGCATGCGTTATGTTCGTTTTGACATGCTACCTGCTAATATCCCGTAATCTCAGGTTCATGGTTATTGCCTCCATGATTACTCTGTACACTGCGTTTTTTCTCACTGCTTTTCTGGGGCATTACCATGAAATTACCATATTGCTGATTCTTACTTTTATTCCGCTGGCATTTTCACTTGCAGGTTCCGGAAGCGGAGCCCGGTGGGTTCTTTTTTTTGTAGTTTCCCTGCTCGCGGCATGGGCAGGAATAGCTGCAGGATTCCTTCCCTCCTGGAACATAAGCGCCTACAGCGAACTGTATATGCCCGTGGCTGTGTCACTTGTCGCGATGTTTGCCGTAATCTTCGCAGCACGCGTACATTACGAGCATGCTCTGGGCAGACTGGCCAAAAGTATGGTTTTTGACAGAATAACCGGTCTGCCGGGTAAGGATTATTTTATCAGCAATATGCGCAATGTCGAGAATTCAATAATCGCAATTGTGCACATAATAAATTTCCGCGGGCTTTCATCGCTGTTCGGGTACGAGTTCTCGGATAGAATTCTTGTTATGCTCTCAGACATTCTAAGGGAGGAGGGGGCGGCCTCAGGATTTTCTGTATTTAAACTTGCGTGGCATGAATTCGGACTTCAGATACCCGTTGACAGCAGCATAACACCGGACGAAGCCGAGTACATTCTTAAAGGAATAATTGAAAAGGTCAGAGGCAGCAGAACAAGGTGGGGACAGACAGAAATCAGTATCGCTATATGTGCCGGTGGTATAATAATCCGCGGTTACGACTATGACAGGGCAATTTCAGGTGCCGACGCAGCACTTGGTACAGGCCTGAAAAATCACAGGAGTGTAACCATATTCAACGAGTCGATGGATCTAAAGGTTGACGCGCTTGATGATGCAACAAGGTTCACCGATCTTCACGACAATATTCTGAATGGAACGCTTAAGTCCTACCTGCAGCCCGTTGTCTACACAGAGAGCGGCGATGTATGCTGGCACGAGGCCCTTCTTCGCGTTAAGGAGAATAACGGTGAATACGGTTCTGTTTACCCGTACCTTGCAGTTGCTAAAGATACGGGTCTTTATCCCCATCTGACTGAGTTTATGCTGAACAGGGCGCATGATATTCTTAAAAACACGGACCTTTCTATATCGATCAATATTTGCCTGCGGGATATGCTGAGCAGCAGTGTCCTTGAAAAGGTTAAAGAGATAACAGGGATTAAGGAATATTCGCCGGGACGCCTTATTCTTGAAATTGTTGAGAGCGATGACATCGGCAATGTGGAAAGCTGCTATGATTTTATAGCAAAGGTTAAAAGCATGGGTGTCAGTATTGCCATCGATGATTTTGGTTCGGGCTATTCCAACTATGCAAATCTTCTGAGTATGGGTGTTGATATTGTCAAGATAGACGGCACGCTTATTCGACGGCTTGAACATGATAATGATGCTGCGGTGCTCATTAACGGTATCGTGGATTTCTGCAGAAACGCACAGAGAAAAATTGTCGCGGAATTTGTTGAGAACTCATGGCTTCATGAAAAACTTTCTGATATGAATGTAAATTACTGCCAGGGTTACTTTTTTGGTGAACCATTTGATCCTGACGTAAAAAAAGCATAACCTGCCCGGTCTTCCCGTATGTGTGTAACAATATAATACTGAAATTTCCTAATAATTAAGGAAGAATTAGTGATGCATAATATATATGCTGTATATATTGTGATTATTGCAATTTTTACCACTTTATGTTCAGACAAGCGGGACTTGTTACCTGTTGATTCTTTAGCATCTGCAAAAATGTTTTATGCACGGGAAAAGGATTATCCATTCGGATCCGGTTATTATTTTCACGATGAACTGCCTGCAAACACGGTATATCTTACTTTTGACGACGGACCGTCGGACTGGACTTCAGGTATTCTTGATACACTGGCAGAAGATAATATAAAGGCCACTTTTTTTATCTGCGGCAGATTTAACATGAAAGGCAGGTCCGGAACATCGTTTAAGATTTTCAGGGAAGTTCTTTTAAGAATGAAGAATGAAGGACATGTAATAGCTAATCATACTGCTACACATCGTGTCCTTACATGGATGAGTGATGAATCGATCAGGTACGAGATACTGGCTAATCAGAAGATGCTTGATGACGCGCTGGGGGACAATTCAGTAACAATGACTATATTCAGGCCTCCGATGGGCTGCCCGTGGTTAAGCCGGGTTCCTGCCGCAGAGAAGATAAGGGTGGCAAATATTACGGGCAGTTTCGCTGTCACGCTGCTCTGGACATACAGGGCGGATTCTACAGATTCA
This sequence comes from Spirochaetota bacterium, assembly GCA_012730035.1. GTDB lineage: Bacteria > Spirochaetota > UBA4802 > UBA4802 > UBA5550 > JAAYBQ01. Next base: position 6,622 of record JAAYBQ010000001.1, on the reverse strand, counting down.
TGGGACTGGGCTGAGGGGGAATGGTACAGAAAAGGCCCGGGAATAAATACCGGGTCTGAAACTTTTAAAATGAAAAAAACAAGAATATACCGCGCTATAGCCGGCCGCGCACAGGGCCAGGGCATGGTAGTACTCTTTCATGATACCCACAATACCACGGCCGAGGTGCTGCCTGAGATAATAAAAGCGCTAAAAGAAAAAAATTATTTATTCGGTACAGCAGAGGACCTGCTCTACTGGAAATACGGTATGTACAGCAGGGATCTGATTTCATCCATGAAGTGAATTTACCGGACATGTAAAAGTGAATTACATAAAAACACCTTGACTTTCACCGCGGAAACATGTTATAGCATTGCCTGCCTGGAGACCATTTATGAGTTTTAATCCCCCGAAACAGGAAGCCTCTGATACTGCCGGCCTGATCTTTAATCGCGGCATAGGACCTGCTTTTAGGGCAAACTGCAGAGTACATCTGTATTGCCATGACGAAATAAATTTCCGGAGGCAGTATGCATAATCTGATAAACAGAATTCAGCTATTCAGCCAGATCGATTCGGGAGCGTATAACATTGCGCAGCAGGCTGAACAATACCGGGTTGTGCTGACAGCAATGATACTTGCTGTAGTCATACTGCTCATAATATGCCTTCTTCAGCGGATCTATTACACAAGGCTGCGATCTCCTGTTGAAGTCGCGGGCCATGCGGTAAAGCCCGGAAAAACAAAAAAGCGCCGTGCCCGCGGGATCGATCCTTCGCTGCTCCCTGACCCGGGACTTGTATTCAGGTTTGCACTTCCGGAAGACGGGGGGGACAGGCTTATTACCATCGGGCGTGACCGGGGGAGCATCAGAACATGGTCCACTGAAATATTAAACGGCCACCTTGAACTTCGCGTCATCTATTACATAAACCTGAAAGATAAAAAGCTGTACTGTCTGCCCGATCCGTTCTATACCGATTATGTTCTGGAACTTGTATGCAGGGGGAACGTGCTTATTCATTATCCCGGGATTGACGGTTACAGAAGGATGGCCTCATCCGAAAAGATATTTATTACGGCAGAACCGGGCGCGCCAGGCATTATAAGTTTTAATAACATTAATCCCACGCAGCCCGTACGTTTCAGGCTGGGCAGCGAAACTGACGAACAGGGCAGGTTCGTTTCCGGGTACTTTGAGTTTCACCTTTACCTGCAGGATCACGAGGTGGAAAGGCCGAACGGTATGCCTGCCGTGGAAAAGTACTTTATGCTGAAGCTGTACAGAATATATCCGGGATACGATGTTTCCATGCCTGATGCTGAAGGATTTTATCCCATGATCGATCCATTCAGCGCGTTAGAAGTTTATAAACAGTGAGATAATTATTTCAGGCAGCCGTTCTGCCGCGTACAGCATAGAGAAGTGCAAAAAAAAAGACCCTTGCGGGTCCTTTTTTTTGCAGGCGGGTAAAAGTTATTTTTTTACAGCCTTGAATGATACGCACCTCTGTGCGAAGTCTTTTTTATCATAACCCGGCCTTGGCTCATCACTGCCTACGCCCCTGTAAACAAGCTTCTTCGCTGAAACGCCTTCATTGATGAGGGCATTATAAACTGCCTTGGCCCTTGCTTCAGAAACTTTTTTCTGCCTTGCGGTTGATTCATAGTCAGCAGTATGACCTGTAATCTGCATTACATAACCATCGGGTACCCTGTTTACTATGGGCTTGACAAGTCTGACAATCTTTTTCATTTTTTCCATGTCTTCTTTGTCTCTGATTTTTGAACTGTCGCCTGAAAATCCGTCGATGAAGAATTCATCAATTTCATTGTTGATAGCTTTGATGGCCATGTCATCAGCGCCCGCACCAGACTGAACCTGTACCTGTGTGTCATCAGTTGTCTGCTCTGTCTTAACCTGTTCGCCGCCGCCGCATGCGCTTACAAAAAACGCCAGGATTACTGAGCCGATAATCAGTTGGAGATATTTTTTCATTTCACCCATCCTTGATTTAATTAATTTGTATTAAAATTTTAAGTGATCCTGAATACTGTAAAGTTACTAAAAATGGTACTCTGTTACAGCAGGAACTCCATATAGACTAATATGCCGGATATATTATGTCAAGTCAATAAAAAGTTTGCAATTTTTGTTTAAAAAGCCATGCTTTGTATTGTTTCATTTTTGCGAACTATGTTTTTATTGTTAAAAAGGAGCAGATCCCACGTGTTTTGGGCGATTGTCCTGTTGTTTTTATCTGTTACTACGGAGATATTATGAAGACTGATGAAATTGTCAGGCTGCTTACCGAAGCAAGGGATGCCTACTACAATTCAGATACACCAGTGATGAGTGACGCCGGGTTCGATGAACTTGAAGAGAAGCTGCGTTCTATCGATCCCGAAAATCCCTATTTTACATCGGTGGGCATGGCCTCTGTCCAGGGAGTAAAGATAACCCACGTGACGCCAATGCTTTCAATGGCCAAGGCGAAGAACATGGATGACATGGCTGCATGGATTAAAAAACTTGCAGTTCCGCCGGACCAGATATTTGTCATTGAGCCCAAGATAGACGGGCTCTCTGTAACATGCATGTACAGCGAGGGCAGGCTTGTTTACGTAGCTACGCGCGGAGATGGAATAACCGGGCAGGATATTACACATATTGCAAAGTATGTAAAGGATATACGCCGTACCATAAGTTTAAATGGACAGGTTGAAGTTCGCGGCGAACTCTACCTTCCCAGGGATACATCCTTTAACACAGAGGGTAAGCCCCTGAGGAATGCCTGCGTGGGACTCATAAACAGAAAAGAGAACAGGGAGGACCTTAAGCACGCCAGGTTCGCGGTGTACCAGCTTGCGGGGCCTGAACATCCTTCACTTGAAAGCGAAAGGATTGTCCTGCTTGAACGCGAGGGGTTCAACGCTGTAAGATACAGCCTTGCGCCGGACATTGCCGGGATTAGCGAATTTTTCACTGAATACACGGGTACGCTCAGGGATGAATGGGACTATGAAACCGATGGTCTTATTGTTTCAGTCGATGACAGAAGGCTGTTCGATGAAATTGACAGCCGCTGGATAGTTGACCATCACCACCACTACGCCATAGCCCTGAAACCCCCTGCGCAGTCGCGCGAGACGTCTGTCAGGGATGTAATCTGGCAGGTCAGCAGACAGGGGAACATTATACCGGTGGCCCTGTTTGAACCTGTTGTAATCGGCGGTGCAAAACTTGAGCGGGCCACGCTGAACAATTACATGAATGTTAAAAGGCTCATGGTGCAGAAGGGGGATAAACTGGTTGTACAGCGGGCCAATGATGTTATCCCCTTTGTGCAGGACAACCTTAGTTCCCGCGGACGCAGCAGCTTTAACGATGAGCTTATGGTAAAAACATGCCCCTCGTGCGGCAGTGTGCCCGTACCTGCCGGTGTTCATATAAAATGTCTGAACCAGTCATGTGAAGAGCAGATAATCCAGCGGATAATCTACTGGGTTAAGAGCTGCAACATCGAGAATGTGGCAGAGGCAACGGTGCGTACCCTTTTTAAACTGGGCCGCATAAAAAACATACGCGATCTTTACAATGTTAAAGAAAAGGATTTTGAGGGTGTCGAGGGGTTTGCCCGCAAAAAGATAGATAACTTTATAAAGGAGATTAATTCCTCTAAAAAGATGACAGCCAGGGAACTGCTCTCAAGGCTGGGTATACCGCTGGTGCAGAAAAAGTCACTTGCCAGGATGGGCATTTCGGGCATAGAGGATTTTATGGCCTTCAGTGACGATATATATGTAACGGGCAGAAATATTATAGAATGGAAAAATGATCCTTCAAACATGGTAATGCTGAACGAGCTGCTCGATGTCCTTGAGATTTCATCCGAACCCGGGAGCCAGGCCAGGGGTAAGGTCTGCATGACCGGTACAGGCCCGGGCAAACGGAATGACCTGATAAAACTGATTGAAGAGATGGGGTACGAGTTCAGTGCCACAGTTACGCGTGACCTTGACATTCTTGTCTGCGAAGATCCTGAAGGTAAAAGCAGCAAGCTTGATAACGCGCGTAAGAACAATATAAAGCTTATGAGCTACGGTGAGTTTTTCGGAGACAGGATATGATGCCCGTCGCCGGGAGTTCCCTGCGGAGGCTGCTCACTTTTACCCTTATAGACTTTCCCGGCCCCCGGGCGATAAACCAGTTCTGCGAATTATTTTATTCCTGCTTCCCCCGGATGGTCTTTGTAAACCATATTGGTCCGGGACAATTTTTAAGTGTACAGACCCATTACGCGGGTGGCAGATGTTTGTTTATGAACAGTAATAATATTTCTGCCGGGGGCTTTGAAATGGTGAAGCCGGTTTGTCTTTATTATAAATGAATTTAACAGCGGAGCATATATAAATGAGAATAAAAGAGCTGCTTGCACTTGAAGGGAAGGGACAGCACATAACCGTTGAAGGCTGGGTAAGGACTAAACGGGACTCCAGGGATGTATCGTTCGTCGCGTTGAACGACGGATCGTGCATTGATAATATGCAGGTTGTGCTGCCGAAAAGTTTTCCTCTGTTCGACGACATTGAGCCGAGACTCTCCAACGGCGCCAGCGTAACGGTCAGGGGCCGGCTTGTGAAGTCGCAGGGCACGGGGCAGAGCGTCGAGGTTCTGCCCGATGAGATCACGGTGCAGGGCGAGGCCAATCCCGCGGAGTACCCGCTGCAGAAAAAGAGGCACAGTTTCGAGTTCCTTCGCGAGATCGCGCACCTGCGGCCCAGGACAAATACCTTTGGAGCAGTGGCTCGCATAAGGAGCGCCATGAGTTATGCCATACACAGCTATTTTAACGAGAGGGGATTTGTTTATGTGCACACACCGGTGATTACGGGCAGCGACTGCGAGGGGGCAGGCGAGATGTTCAGGGTGACAACGTTCCCCCTTGATAAAATTCCGGTTACAAAAGATGGTGTGGATTTCAGCAGGGACTTTTTCGGTAAAGAGGCTTCGCTTACGGTAAGCGGCCAGCTTGAGGCCGAGATATATGCACTTGCGCTTAAAAACGTCTATACATTCGGGCCAACGTTCAGGGCGGAGAACTCGAACACTTCACGTCACCTGGCCGAGTTCTGGATGGTTGAACCTGAAATGGCTTTTTGTGACATCAGCCTGAACATGGATACGGCCGAGGAGTTCATAAAGTATATCCTTAAATACGTGCTGACAAACTGCCGCCTGGACATGGAATTTTTCAGCACCATGATCGAAAAGGGTGTGGTCGAAAACCTTGAGCATATAACAGAGAGCAGTTTTGAACGGATCACCTATACTGAAGCTGTTAATGAACTGAAGAAGTCCGGTAAAAACTTTGATTATCCGGTAGAGTGGGGCATGGACCTTCAGAGCGAGCATGAAAAGTTTATAACGCAGGAGATATTCAGGAAGCCCGTAATTGTCACAGATTACCCCCGGGATATCAAGGCGTTCTATATGAAGCAGAATGACGACGGCAGGACAGTCCGCGCAATGGATGTACTTGTCCCGCGCCTGGGCGAGATAATCGGCGGCAGCGAAAGAGAGAATGATCATGGCAGGCTTCTGTCACGCATAAGGGAGATGGGCCTTGATGAGAAGAACTACTGGTGGTACCTTGAACTGCGTAAGTACGGGTCAGTTCCGCACTCGGGGTTCGGGCTCGGTTTTGAAAGGCTTATTCAGTTTGTTACGGGCATGCAGAATATTCGTGATGTTATTCCCTTTCCCAGGTGTGTGGGAACGCTGGACTTTTAATTCTGCCGTGCATCCCGCCCGTTTAAAACTCCCGGCATAGAGAAAACTGGTTGACAGAAAGCCCGGATGGGTTACTTTTGCAAATGATCAAAGTAAATTTTATCAGATGTGAATTTTTTTATTAATGCAAGCCTTAACGGGAAATAAATTGCAATGTCACTGCGTTTAAAATATATAATAGTATGCTTTATACTCGCTCTTAATGCGGCCGGGGCTTACGCAGGAACAGATATAAATCTTGCGGGCCGGTGGGAATACTGCATTATCAGCTCTGAAAAGGATTACCCTGCGGCAGATACAGTCCGCTGGAGCATGGTAAATCTGCCTGCCAGGGACCTGTACGAACTTATAGCGCGGCAAAAAAATATTACACGCGGCTATCTGCTTTTCAGAAAAACCTTTACACTTGAAAGCATACCTGCAGAGAAGCTCCTCTTCCAGGCCGGCGAAATAATGAACACGGACATGGTGTTTGTAAACGGGAAGAGCGTAGGCAGGACAGGCATCTTCCCCCCGTTCTTCAGGTCGGGCTGGGCAAAATTCCGCAACTACCCCGTACCACCTGAATACCTGCTGCAGGGTGAAAACAGGATCGAGATAATTACATATTTTGATGCCGAGTTATGGATCATTTCACCTCTCAGGCTTATTGATGAGGAACGCGGCAGCTACGATTTTATGATCAAGAACCTTCTGCAGATAGAATACATTCACGCTTTCAGTATACTGCTTCTGAGTTTTTCGATACTCTTTATTTCAATTTATCTTAAAAGAAGAAAAGAGGTAATGTATTTCTACTACGCGATGACCACGCTGTTCCTTGCAGACATGATGATCCTGCAGTT
>JAAYBQ010000441.1 GCA_012730035.1 Spirochaetota bacterium | reverse complement strand
CTGTCAGACTCATAAATACGCATTTGACCGGTGAAACTTTTAACAAAAATTTTGTTTTTCAATACAAACAAAATTAAATTACAATTATGACAAATAAATTTACAAGGGAGGATCAAAATGTTCAGTCCAAAAAAAATACTTGTAACAACTGATTTCAGTTCAGAATCGGTTAACGCCCTTAAAAATGCCATGGGTATTGCAGAAAAATTTGGTTCTGAAGTCTACCTTCTGCATGTACTTGATGATATTAACGGTTGTGTTGCTGATTATTGTCTACCCGAAGAACATGTAGCAGGCGCAAAAAAAAGTTTAGCGGAGAGTACCGCAAAAAAATTAAAAGATGAGATACAGAAAGCCGGTTCATTAACCGGTGTTACAGTGAAAGAAGTAACAAGATTCGGGAACCACATTGAGGAGATCATAAAAGAAGTGCAGGAAAAAGGAATTGACCTCATAGTAGTGGCCCCGCATGAAAAGCATAAGGTATGGCATGTTCTGATAGGCCATCTTACAGAAGAACTGGTAAAAAAATCCAAATGTAAAATTCTTCTGTTAAAAAAATAGGTTTGTACTGGCTTAAAGTATTTTCAACAAGGGGATGGTACAAGGGGAACTACAGAAATTAACGAATGAATTATTTTTTTATACTATCCCCGCACATGCGGGGATGTAATTGAAACTTGTGACAAACCACACCGTTCCTTCAGATGGGCATAGAACAACTTCAGAAGCAACAATTTTTCAGTTATTATTTATGAAAATACCGGAACAGCTGCATTATTCACAATAGTGTTAATTTATATCGCGGGCAGAAGGAATGTCAGGGTCGTTCCTGCAGCACTGTCCGATTCGGCAAATATTGCGCCGCCATGATTCTTTATTACAGAATGGCAAACAGTAAGCCCCAGACCCTGCCCCTTCTGCGTGCCCATGTCCTTTGTGCTGTAGTACGGGTCAAAAATTTTTCCCAGGTTTTCACTCTCAATGCCCCTGCCATTGTCATTTACAGAGACCTGTACATAATTACCGGGATTAAGCCCGGCCTTAACCGCAGTCCCTTCATCGGCCATACGACAGGCGATAGTTATACTGCCTTCATCGGCCACAGCCTCCCTTGCGTTCTCAATAAGGTTCCGCAATACCTGGCCTATCTGCCGTTCGTCAGCCATTACCCTGCCCATACCTTCACATGTCACAATGCGGGGGACCAGGGTTTCTGAAGGATTATCCATGCTTACAACACTTTTTACCAGTTCGGAAATATTCATGGACCTCTTTACCGGGTCACCTCCACGGGCAAAGGTTATCAGCCTTGATGTAACCTCAGCAGCCTCGGTGCATGACTGTTCAGCAAGATTAATCCAGTGGAGTTTTTTGGCATCCTGTTCCCTCAGTTTAAGCACAGCAAGGGACCCGGAAATTGCCATGAGCATGTTGTTAAAGTCATGCGCCAGGCCTCCGGCAAGTATGCCCACGGACTCAAGCTTCTGCATGCGGATGCGCTGCTCCCGCATCATCCTGGCCTCTGTAACATCCTCCTGCACCCCCAGTATTCCGAAAACTTTGCCGTTCATGTCAGTAAGAGGGGTCTTAAGCTTTCTTAAATAACGTTTCTCGCCAGCTGGACTTATGATCTCCTCCTCGTAAAAACCTTTGCGGCTGACGGTCGAGATAACATCTTTGTCTATACTTTCATGCAGAGCCGCCTGGTCTTTCCATACAAGGTCAGAATCCCGTTTGCCCTTAATATCCTCGGGCGACGACAGCATGGCTGAACGGGCAAACTGGTCATTGCAGCCGGTATATACCAGTTCAGTATCCTTCCAGAAAACACCCATGGGTATTGAATCCAGAACAGTCTGAAGCATTGTCCTGGATGAACTTATCTCGGCCTCGAACGTTTTGACGTCTGTTATATCGGTGCTGATGCCTGAAATAACAATGGTGCGCCCGTTCTCATCCCTTTCAGCTGTCATGCCGCGTGTAATAAACCACCTTTCAACTTCATCCAGGTTTCTTATTCTGTGGATAACCTCGAAAGTGGGCACCTCTTTTTTAAGATAACGTTCAAGCACCTGCAGATGCAGATCCCTGTCATCAGGATGCATCCGCTCCTTCCAGAGATCACCCTTTGTAGCAGTCCCTTCGGGCGAAGCACCCTCTCTGGATGTTATAAGCAGAAAATCATCATTAACTATATTCCACTCCCAGAGTGTCTGGTTGGCATTCTTCATCGCCGCGTACAGCCGCTGGTTGGTTTTAAAGAGTTCCCTCGTCCTGTGCTTAACCTCGACAGCAAGCCTGTACCTCTGGTAGAAGAGCAGCCCTATAACCATAAGCAGAAAGATTATGCCAAGAAGGGCCGCGAAGGTTGCAAACGGATGAAGTTCTATAAATGAATGCGGTTTGTTTATTATTATGCTTCCTTGCGGAAGGTCAGAGCCTGATATGCCGAACCTCTCAAGCTGAACGTAATCGAACATGTATTTATTAGGGCTCTCAGTCTGTATCTTTATAGCAGACATGGGAACACCGCTGAAAAGATCATTAACCATAAGTGCTGCCGAACGCCCCTGTTCAAAATGACTTATTATCTTTCCGCCGAATATACCACTGCCAAGCCCATGCTCCCAGAGGTGAAAAACCGGCACCTTCGAATTTTGCATTATCCCCGCCAGAACCTCGTCAAAAAGCAGGGTCTTGCCTGTTATATCCGTATAGCCGGACAATAGAAGTATGGTCCATTCGCTCCCCAGTTTATCAAGCCCGTAATAAAATTGGTCAAATGTCATCTGGTCCAGTGAAAACCGGGTCACATCAAAATCCAGGCCACGCGAATCGTACCTGAATGTATCAAAGTCTGCCATTGCCGAAAGTGAACCATCCGTGACAAGGGCCAGTTTTTTTCTTTGCGGAAAAATCCTCTTAACAACTTCAAGTGTTTCGCGCATAGAGACCGCTTCAACCGCGCCGCGCATTCTGGTGCCCGATCCAAAAGATAGAGCAAGCTGCATATTGTTTATGCCGCAGAAAAAAACCGGTATGTTGCGAAACAGCCCATCCCGCTGCCCCATTGCATAATTAAGTGCAGCATCGTCCGCTACAATTATAGCGTCATAACGGGGCAGCCGCGTTATTTTAGCTTTAAGCATCTGATTAAAGAGCCTGACTAAATCATCCCCGGGAAAGCGCCTTGAATCCATGAACTCAATATCAAGGATTATATTTTTCCCGTTAAAGACCGAGCGTATACCTTCGACCTGCTGAAAAAAAGTGGGGAAAGACGGGCTGTAGGAACT
>JAAYBQ010000440.1 GCA_012730035.1 Spirochaetota bacterium | reverse complement strand
TATCTTTATCCAGTGCAATTATCAAAACCGGTGAAATAATATCATCGTAACCGGACATCTTATCTTCGTAGAAAGTATTTTTACACGATTCCCTGCAAATATTGCTTATCCTGCATATATAAAAAGGAGGAATATCGCCGGATGATGTGAATCCATTCTGAAATTTTTTAACAAGAAAATTATCGTTTTGTAAAATTTCAGGTGTAAGGATAATTCCCACACTATTGTTCTTCAACTGTTCAATATATTTATCGCGTAGTCCGAAAAAAACCGATGATGTGTAATCTTCGTTTATCAAGTTTATATCAGTTCTAAAGGCATTATCAGTCAGGTTGTATCGCATGAGAATAAATTTTTCAATTCCCGATTGTTTCATGCCTGTTATTAAATAATCATTCAAATCATCAATTTCATCGTAAACATCTATATCAAGGTCAAAGGGATCAAAAAATGATGTATTGTTTGCAGCTTCCTCAATATGTTTAAGCCTGTAGATCATTTTTTCAATTTCAAGTAGAGCATTTTTTTTAAGTGATAAATCGATGTTGTTATCGCTTTCAGGAGTCTTATGTGCTGGTTGTTTTTCGTTGCTCGAGATCCTGTTCAAAAGAAAACCAAGTTCGCTGTTAAATGTTTTTTCGCGTAAAAATATTGGTGTTCTACCGGCATCAGAAGGATGTTCGGTGTCAAGATCTTCAACACTTACTTTGAGCAATTTTGTTTTACGCATATTCTTCATAATAGATTAATTAACGGTGTTAAACAGGTATTTCTTGAACACAATTATAGAATTAAAATGCTTATTTTGCTCACATAAATTCTTCGCGAGATATTAAACACGGTGAAGTCTTTTTTCAGAAAGCACCGATCTGACAGCGGTTGATTTTTATCTTAAGCTTTTCACATGCTGAGGCTACATCGATCTTCCTTACTTTTAGTTCAGCTGCGATTTCCCAGGCATCCTGACATGAAAGTTTACCGTCATCGAGGCATGAAAATATCATGTCTTCAGTTTTTTCCGATACTCTTTCAGCCGGTGTAACAGTTTTAGTTCCGGAACCACAACCGAATAAACCCATCTGGCATTCACAAATTTTTACCCCGGCTTCATTTATGGCCACACCAAGAAGATCAGGAAAAACAGACTCCTTTTGTGAAATAGCAAAAGCACCTGCGCATGTAATCCTGTTATCTACAGAAGACTGCTTAATTAATTCAATAATATTTTTTTCAGTCATTTGAATTCTCCTTCAAAACATATTTGATGGAATCACCCCATAGTTTTTCAAGCTGATAGTAATTCCTCATATCTTCGGTGAATATATGTACTATGATTGAACCGAAATCAATTATTATCCATTCAGAATCATAATCAGTTCTTCCGAACTGTTTTAATCCTGCTTCATGAAGCATTTTTTCAACATCTTTTGCAAGGGCTCTGCAATGAATGCTTGAATTACCCGTTGCTATTATAAAAAAATCAAGATAACTGTTCACATTCCTCAGATCCAGTAATACAGGAGAATCAGCTTTCTTAAGGTCCAGGAATTCAATACAGGATAGCCCTACTTTTACATTTTCATCATCTGAATAATTACTATTTGCCGGTTTCACTAACCTTATCCTCTCCGATAATAATTAAAATATTGGTCAGCTGAGAAGTATCTGTTACAAAATAAATTTTGTTAATTCCGGTTAGCTCTGCGGTTCTGTTTGCTGTAAAGATATCGCACTGCCTGCATATTATCACTGAATTTTGAAAATTACCGTAAGTTGATGTGCCGAATTCTGTAACTGTCAGCCCGTCGCGAATAAGATCATTCCTCATTTTTCGCGCAAGACCCTGAATACCAGTACCATTGAGAATCTTTATCTTTACCGGGATTTCCGCCCCTCCCTCTGCTACAAGTGGACCAAGAAAATCCTGCTGATAAGTTTTAAAGTTTATTTCATCTACAATGTAAAAACCTGAATTAATTCCCCCCGGCAGCAGGGTTGACATGACATTGCCTTTACCGGATGCCAGCCGGATTATTGAAAAAATCTCCTGGGGAAGAAGGTTGGTCCGGACGTTTTTTATTATTTCTGTAATATAATCCTCATTCAGAACAGCCAGACGTTTTTCCCTCTCATAATAAAGCGTCAGGATCACATCAAGAATCCGGTCATATTTAAGATAAATTGAATCCATTTCCGCACAGTTAATGTAGTCGCATGTTTTACGACCATCCAGGTAATTCAAACCGGATTTACCCATAGTGATGCACTTTGCCTGATCAAGTGAAAAAATATTAATTCCATCCATAAGATCGATCGTGCGTATAACATCTGAAGAATAAATTTTTACATAAAAAGGCACGTTAAGCTGGAGATCTTTACCGAGCGTATATCTGATCCTGTCGAAATAATAAAAATCGATATCTGAAATTTTTACCGAATCTGACCCGCTGTCATTCATCATGATCCTGTAATCAGGCGGTATAAAGGTTATACCTATGTTGTTATTTGCAGGATTTATACTGATCAGGGCATAGAAGTTAAATGTATTCTCTTTATAAATATTTCGCCCGGTTACGAGTATGTTTATCAGGTCACCATTATCCACTATCTTTTCAATAACATTACGCGTACTTTTTATATAAAAACTGATGCATAGATAGAGTATTATTGCAGCCGCCGCGGCAAGAATTAAAAATTTCTTTTTTTTATCCAACTTTATACAACCCCTTGCTGTATATATAATCTATAACACTATCGGGTGTCAGGTATCTTACTGAATTCCCAGCACCTATCCTTTCCCTTATATCAGAAGAACTTATACCGATTAATGGATTTTCATGTAGAAAAAATTTTCGCCCAAGTTTAAGAATGTCCGGCCTTAAACTAATGCTTCCGGGCCTTAGCATTACAATAATTGCGACTTTATCGATAATCTCCCTGTAGGATTTCCATGTGTCAAGTTCATTAAATGAATCAGATCCAATGATCAGGAAAAGTTCATCATCGGGATATAGTTTTTCCATTGCTTCAATTGTGTAGATCGTGTAAGAATCAGATTCCCTGGAAACCTCAATATCAGATACTGTAAAATATTCATTTCCCTTAACAGCGGAACTGACCATTGCAATCCTGTCTTCAGGTGATGCGTATTTTATCATCTCTTTATGAACAGGTTTTTTTGCCGGTATAAATATAATCCTGTCAAGCCCGAAACTCTCTCTTACATATTCAGCATTTACGAGATGACCATAATGTACCGGATTAAAAGTTCCGCCGTAAATACCGGTTTTAAATGGTTTATCTGATTTCGCCATTACCATAGACGATGTACTTAAGTGTTGTCAAACCCTCAATTCCCATAGCACCTCGTGCGTGAAGCTTTTGCGTCGAAATTCCGACCTCTGCTCCAAGCCCGAACTCGCCGCCGTCATGAAACCTTGTTGAAGCATTGACAAATACAGCGGCCGAATCTATCTCTTTCAGAAAACGCTGGCCTAGAAAATAATCGGAAGTAACAATCGCCTCGCTATGGCCTGAGCTGTACGTTGTAATATGCTCAAGCGCGTCTTCAAAACTATCGACAATACGGACTGAAATTGTCAGATCAAGATATTCAGTCTTCCAGTCAGCCGCAGTGGCAGCCACAATCCCGGGCATTATCTCTATTGTTTTTTCACATCCACGTATTTCCACCTTATGCTTCATGAGAACCGCTAAAAGCTCTTTTTTCCATGGATAATTTTTATGAATAAGCATGGTCTCTACCGCGTTGCAGACCCCTGGTCTTTGTACCTTGCCGTTAACAGCAATCTGTTCAGCCATATCTTTTACTGCGCTTTCATCAACGTAAAGATGGCACAGGCCTTTTTCATGCTTTATAACAGGTATTGTGGCCTCTTGTGTAACCATTTTTATAAGTCCCTCACCGCCGCGGGGAATTACAATATCAATCGCGTCATCGCGCTTAAGAAGTACGGGAACCAGATCCCGGTCAAGATTTTCAACAAGGTTGACTATGTCGGGATTATAATTCATTCCGGCAAGAATATCCCTTATCATTGAAGCAAGTATCATGTTTGTGTAAATAGATTCCTCTCCCCCGCGCAACACTGCAACATTGCCCGATTTGATGCAAAGAGAAGCAATATCAACTGTAACATTGGGCCTTGACTCATAAATGACGGCGACTACTCCAAGGGGTACCCTCATCTGCCCTACACGTATTCCCGAAGGACGGGTCCGCATGTTTTCGATACGACCGACAGGATCCTCGAAAGCTGCAATCTCCTCTACGGATTGCGCCATGGAATCTATCCGTTTTTCATCAAGAAGCAGTCTGTCATAAAAGGCCTTCGAAACACCTGCATCAATTGCAGCCTTTAAATCTTTTTCATTCTCGGCAAGAATAGAGGTGCTGTTTTTTCGAAGAACATCGGCATATTTTAGAAGTATCCTGTTCTTGCTTTTTGTATCGAGTATACAGATATCTTTTTTTGCATTAGCTGCTCTTTCGCAGAGATCATTTATATAAGCAGAAGATTTTTTTTCTTTATTCATCACAAAACACCGGTTAGATTAATTTTTTTTAACATATCTTTTAAGATTGGACTTCTTTATCCTGTATTGTACTATAGCGAATTCATCCATTACGTCATATTTTACAACTGTACCGTCCCTGTCGGGCTGAATTGAATCATCAAACCTTGCACGGACAAAGTAATATGCATTAAGAAGTGCAGCGCGTTTTGCCGATTCATTCTTCTGAAACCCATCAAGCCCCTGTTTAGGAAATCCCCTGCAGACAACTTCATAGGTATTGTCTGATACAAACTCTTCGCTTATTAATGACGGCAATGATTGAACCTCAAGCTCATCTGATGATGAACAGGAGAGTATTGCACCGGTTACAATAACAATAAGAATCGATAATATTTTTTTCATCGGATTACCTCGCAATTATTTTGTGTTTTAACATAAAGTCTGAATATACCTGGCTGCCGAGCTTTTTCACATTCAATATAATGACATGCTGTAATTCGGGTGTGCTAATTTCAAATATTTTACCATAAAAATCGGAAAGTTTTTTAATATCCCGTTCCGAAAAAGCGATCCATATTATGGTCTTCCTGATAATGCCTGTATCATCATATTCGTACCTTTTAAGAAGGAATTCAAGGTCAACAAGGCCGGTCTCCCTGTAGATATAGTATCCAGTGAGTCTGAGCAGGGGATCGTTACTGTTAAGACGTCTGATCAGTTCAGCAAAATTTTCAGAAGGCCTGAAACTCAATGCCGGCAGATAAAAACTGCCGTTAA
The DNA here is from genome assembly GCA_012730035.1 of Spirochaetota bacterium. Lineage (GTDB taxonomy): Bacteria > Spirochaetota > UBA4802 > UBA4802 > UBA5550 > JAAYBQ01. The sequence goes on along the minus strand of JAAYBQ010000440.1, from coordinate 433 downwards.
CAGCGGATTTCTCGATTAGAAGACCTGCAGGTATTCCAGCTAAAAAACCTGAAGCAAGTGCTGCAACAACCGTCACAAGCAATATTTGCAATCTGCTGCGCAATTAAACCTCCGGTTAATTTTGTTTACTTGACAAAAAATATCAGAATTTGTTCCTTAAATTAAATCAAGCATAATATATAAAGAGGCCATTATGCAGTACGAACCGGTCATAGGACTTGAGGTCCACGTCCAGCTTAACACAGACACTAAAATCTTCTGCGGCTGTTCAACCAGATTCGGCTCTGAGCCCAATTCCCAGACCTGCCCCGTGTGCCTCGGAATGCCCGGGGTATTGCCCGTTTTAAACAGAGTTGCCCTGGAAAAAGCCATGATCGCCGGACTTGCTCTAAACTGTGAAGTATCAGGTTACTGCAAATTTGACCGGAAAAAT
>JAAYBQ010000439.1 GCA_012730035.1 Spirochaetota bacterium | reverse complement strand
TCAAACAAATTATATGGAAAATTACTGATGATAATTGCAGCAATTCTTGCGGGCGGCAGGGGTGAAAGGGTCGGGGGATCAATCCCCAAGCAACTATTAATGCTGAAAGAGAGGCCTGTAATACAGTGGTCCGTTGACACCTTTCACAACCACGGGAAGATTGATAAAATTATAATAGTATCCGAAAAGGCATCAATTTCCACGATACGCAGTATTTTTCCTGAAAGCCGGTACCCTAAAGTTTCAGCCATAATAGAGGGGGGCAAAGAAAGGGTTGATTCCTCAGCAAAAGCAGTTTTTTCGGGAGATTATAATACTGACGATATTTTTATGATTCACGATGCCGCCAGACCATTTATAAGCCCAAAGATCATTGATGAACTTATTGTTACGGCAAAAAGACATGATGCTTCTGCGGTATACGTACCAGTAAAAGACACAATAGCTGTTGTTGAAAATGATACCATAGTATCCATTCCTGAACGTAAAAAAATGTTCTATGCGCAGACCCCGCAGGTTTTTCGATACGGGCTTATAGAGAATGCACATAAAAATTTTGCGTTAAACGGAACGGATGGAATTACTGATGATGTTTCTCTTATAAAATCCATGGGACACGATGTATATATTGTCAACGGATCGGAACTGAATTTCAAGATTACAACCGAACTCGATTATAAAATAGCAGGTCTTCTTGCTTCCGGCGGACTTGTATGATAAGCAGATACCTTAACGCAGATCCTTTTCCCTGGATAACAGATGGATCCGACCCTGCCTCAACCTATCTTGCGCACATTGAATTCAATGAAGTATGTGACACAGGGAAGGCTTATACTGATCTTGAAAATTCTTTATTAAATAATTTTTTTAAAAACAATTTAAAACAGAATATCCTGGGAGATAAAAACAATCTTGATCTTATAAATCGCGGAACTGTCTGGTTTTTTCTTCTTGCAGTCGAATACGGTTTTGATTCAAGAACCCGGTTTATAAATGACACGGCCAGGTTTATCATGGATAAATTGTTCACAGTGGATGGGGGATATTCACTATCCATAACTCCAGGCATACCTCTGGCATGCAGGACCGCAGATCTTACTCGTGCAATGCTCAGAGCGGGAATAAACTCTAATGAAATCCTTTTATCACTGGATTGGATTACCGCTCATCAGCGACATGACGGCAGCTGGTTGCATTGCCCCTTTAACGGTTTCTGCGATGTAATGAAAATGTTCCTGTTAAAAAAACCTGGTTCAGGCATTAAGAGAGAAAGCGACGCTACCATATCGGGATGTCCCGTTGCAACACTTTCATGTGTAAGGGCTTTATCCGCCTCTGGCAATTCAGCTTATTCCGACAGCATAGAAGCCGGCATTAAGTTTCTTCTGCAAAATCAATTTCTCACATTAACATCCCGTGTTCTTTATTGTGGATTGAATATTCAGCCTCAAAAAAACGGTTATCCCTTAATGGCACAGTTTGATTTAGTAACTGCGCTCATAGAGATATTCAAAACCAGACTGTGGAATGATCCTGCATGCGCAGTCCCCTTTAACAACATAATGAAAAAGCAGACAGCAAATGGTACATGGAAAATGGAAATAGATTCACGCGGCATGATTAATGCCCGCAAAGGCGAGAATCGCCTGCTCACTCTGAATGTACTGCGAATGCTCAGGCTTCTGTCTGAAAAAGAATGTCAATTTGAAAAAGCGTAACCCACTGAAATGTTGAGATTTACAGTCTGCAGTGATCCACCTGCATCTGCTGAATAGGTTCTACCGTTACCGTTGTCTGTTCCAGCCGGGGGCTGTGTAAGTGGATTTGACGTACTGAATGATAAAGGATAGTATGTATATTCTGCTCCAAGTGACATAAACACACCGCCGCTGAAATATATAGTAAGGTTAAGTTCAGAACCGAAAAAAAAGCATGATATATCGGCAGCGCCACCGTTATCATAGCCGGTTACCAGTCTCGCTGCTATTGGCGTGGGCTCAAAGCTGCCGAGTCCGTATCCCAGTCCGGGGTTGAGTGTTACATCCCACTGTTTTCGGTTCGTCAGATGGAATGATGGTCCCAGGGTAATTGAGAATAGGCTGAAGAGGCTCTCGTTCCAGTTTTCATTTTCAGGGCCGAATGCTGTCCTCTGTACAATAGAAGTATATCGAAGCCTGCTTTTTAAACCTAAGTGGTCAATCGGCATATATTCAAAAGATATACCCATGTCAAATGCAAGGTGATTGACAATAAGTTCCTTCATGGTTCCAGAACTGAGAATGTACCAGTTACCCGCAAGAAAATCGTCCTCTGCCGTTATTAGTACACCAAAGGGGATTCCTGCACACACAAATCCGCCCAGAAGCATTTGTCCTTTGTGGGCTCCTTCAGGAGGTTTGTCCAGCTCTTCAAATTCCGAAGCCATTATCGAAGTTGCTGTGAATAAAGTTAATAGTATTATAATCAGTTTTTTCATATCTTTTCAGTAGATGTAAAATCCCCGTTTTGTTTTTTTGCCAAGATAACCCGATGCAACATATCTGCGAAGAAGAGGGCAGGGCCTGTATTTGTTATCAGCATATCCCCTGAGCATTTCTTCACCAATTGCAAGAACAACGTCAAGGCCTACCATATCTGCAATTTCCAGGGGGCCCATGGGAAGATTAAGTCCTTTTTTCATTGCCTTGTCAATCACTTCAGGTTTTGCGCCACCTTCGTACAGAAGAAACGTCGCCTCGTTGATCATAGGGTAGAGTATTCTGTTCAGATAAAAACCGGGATAATCTTTTGCTTCAATAAAATCCTTTTTTAATTTTTTTAAAAACGATTTGGACATCTCGACGGTTTCTCTGGTCGTTGAGAATCCGGGTACAATTTCCACAAGAGGCATCACCCGGGCCGGGTTAAGGAAGTGCAACCCTATTACTGATTCTGGACGGACCGTTGCCGATGCTATTTCTGTGATCGATATGGACGATGTTATTGATGCCAGGACGCTTGCAGGTGAACATGTTTTATCAAGTTGTGCAAAAACTTCTTTTTTAACCGAAAGATCTTCATAAACTGCTTCGAGAATTATGTCTGAATCTGAAAATTCAGATATATTATTTACTGTTTTTATCTGAGCAATAATTGATTCCCTTTCTGCGGAAGTAATTCTTTGTTTTTTTTCATATCTGTGAAGCCTGGATTCGATGGTTGACAGTGCATCCTTCAGTTTTTTTTCACTGCTGTCATAAAGCCTGACGCTGAACCCTGATTCCGCAGTCATCTGGGCCAGGTCTGTACCCATCACTCCTGCTCCGATGATACCTATTTTATTCATTTTCATTCCTCTGTATCCATGCAGACATGTCTGCTTCCGTTAGTCTGTTACAATATATTCCGCCATATAATTAACTACAATAAAATTATTGACTTAACTCTATATTTTTATACCGATATTAAAAAGAGTAAATATAAAATTCCAGTCATATCTTAAAATTTAATTTTAAAATTTCAGATTTAGCATAAGTATTTCTGATAGCAGATGTAATTAACCGGATAAACAGACTGATTAATGAAAGAAATCGATAAAACCAAAGATAATATTAAAGTCAACCAGCTTGATGACTCACAGCGGAAAAAACTTTTCCAGCAGTTTGTCGACGCCGGAGGACAGGTTCAGACTGCAAGACAGGCCAGAAGAAACCTGATGATAGACCGGAACAAACAGAAAGAGCACCAGAAAAAACTGGATGCCCACTACTCTCGTCAGAAGGCACCTGCAAAGACAAAAAAATCAGCCAATACATCAGAAGCTGCACTCCAGGTCAATATGTCCGGCAGATCTGAAGATATACCTTTCGAAAAATTCAGAATCCGCATGAAGCTCCGGTTTCAGGGAATCACGCGTTTCAGTACTCTTTTTTTCAAAACCCGGTTCCTGAATAACATGAACCTTAAATACAAACCTGCACTGATGGAACTTCAGAATGCATATCTTTCGCTCTTCAAGCAGAATCCAAGGCGCGGCAACCAGATTATACTGCGCCTGGACAAGATTTCTCCCATCTATTATGAACTTCTGGTTAAAATCGGAGACATATATGATCCAATCGATCTGCGTGAACTTTCAGATAATATTGCAAATTTTCCTGATATACCCAGACAGCTTCCCGAGCTGAAAAGCCTTTTCAACTCTATCTTTAGAAAGCTGTATATTATTAAAAATTATGAAAATACCATTTATAACGCATTCGATAAAGCTATCGAAATATGTCATAATGTAACAGAGGATAAGCAGTATCCGGGTTTAAACAAACGCAATATACGTAATGCGCTATACACTGTTTTTTATGTCCTTTACCCCAGGCTTCATACTCTTTTCTGCCAGTACAATCTGACGCTTTTTGATGATCCTGATATCCGTATAGATGATCTTCTTGAAATCATACCTGCCGAACGACCTGGAAACCGTGTCCGGTATGATTTATCCAGGATTCAGCAGGATCAGGATGAGGATTTCCCGGAGGTGACCAGGCAGGATGAAGAACCATCCGAAGAAAGCATTTCACCCATGGTTTCTGACGGTCTTAAAATTATGCACAAACTCGATTTTTCCATTCTGCGAAAAAAATACGATAAATCGGCTGCTTACGAAATTCTGGGAGATAATGACAAGGTTCTCCTGGCATACCTGCTCTACCTCGAATTTGACCATGAATATGCAATGATTTTTACAACAAATAAGATAAAGTATAACATGGAATACCTGGGATCTAACATGGTTGATTACCGCAGGAATATGCAGGAACTTTATAATTCCATGAGAAAACCTCAGCAGGCTTTCAGTATTTATCACGAAGCCTTTATTAATTACAGCAGATTAAAAAACCAGAAGCCCCTGACAAACGACCATTACATAAATTATTCCAAGCAGGTAGATGAGCTCATTAAAAAGAAGGATATAGCAGGCAGCGGTGCCCGCATGGTTATAAAATCATTTATGGAAAAAACTGCTTCTGAACTTGATACTCTCGTAAGCGACATGAATGACCGGCAAATGTATATAAACAATCCCCAGGATCTTATTGAGCTTAATCCTGAAATTGAGGGTGAAAAAAAACTTCATGGCCTTAAAATTTATGAGGCCATTCAGACAGTCCGCAATTTTGCTGCAGCTTTTGCGTACAGGCTTGGGCCTGATGGAGATTTATACGGTAAACTTGAGTATATGGAGAAAGAATCTGCCGATAAGAAATCTGAAAGCAGCCCGCGTAGCGCATCAGCCCGGGCAGCTAAAACAAATCAGTCTATACTAGATGAACTTGATGATATCCTTTAATTTTTTTTTTTGCTGATTGATTCAAGCCTGTTTGTAATTATTTCCTCCCGAGTCAGGTTAAGCTCCGGATCCCTGTAGGGTTCAGATTTAGGGTTGTTTCTGATTTTCTCTAATCTATCTTTTTCAAGTACGGGAACAAAATTACCTGGTGAAGCCAGAGTCCCTTCACGTTTCTGTCCAACCGCTGGCCCTTTTCCGACAACAAGTCCGGCTTCGATCATGGCCTTTCTTACATGATCAGCACTGGAATAAGTTGTAAGCACCGCATCATGCTCCATCACTCGGGCTATAAGTTCAAAGTATTCCACACTCCATAGTTCAGGGTTTTTTGCCGGTGAAAACGGGTCCTGGAAAACAGCATCAAATCTATATTCCTTTAATTGTTTGAGTGACTCCCTTGCATCCCCAAAAATTAAACTCAGGCTGAAATCTCCCCACTGGACAGAACCTTGAGAGTACCCCTTTTTTATTATGCTATACAATGAATCCCTTTCATCATTGAAAACTACTGAATCCATATAAAACGAAAAACTTTTATCTTTTTCAAGGGATATAATTTTCAGTCTGAATCTGCTCCCGGAAAGCGAATACAACTGCACAAGGGCCAGCACGTTATATCCCAGCCCGAAACCCACATCCAGTACATAAAGCTCCTTTTTTTCTTTTAAAAGAATCCCTGAAGGAATAACGTGTTTAAGCACAGCCTCTTCATAAGCTCCCGAACTTGAATGCATTGCCTGCTCATATTCGTCCAGAAAAAGGGTAGCACTTCCGTCACCGGTTTCTATCAATCCTGTCATTTTTAATCCCGTCTATTCTTTGAAATTATTTTTTTATCAATGCTATTGCTCCCGCCTCCGAAGGCGGCTGGAGGAGTTAAATCACAATAATACACTAAAAAGTATTTTTAGGATAATTACTTTTTTTATAGAATTTAATTCTCCAAATCCCACAGCTAAAAGCGGTGGCGGAATTGAAAAAAAGTGATTACATTAGAAAGTAGTTTCAGTTATAATATATCAATCTGTTAACGGGATAGTATGGCAACAAAAATTATTCTTAAAGGCAGTGTGCAGGGTGTGGGATGCAGAGGTTACTGTGCCCGATACGCACGAAGCCATGGACTTCACGGCGGAGCGACCAATCAGCGGGACGGGTCAGTCTGCATAATAATTGATACTGATGATAAGATAATCATAAATTCATTTATGGATTCAGTTATTACAAATCCTGCCGGATATGCTTTTTTCGGCCGAATTTTTGACTACAAAATAGAGCTATATAATGGAAGAATTGACGGGGATTATATTTTCTGAGAAACCTTAAATTCAACCGGCTTGATACTCTTCATTCTCCGAAATTGAATTTTTTTGAAATTTTTATGCAAATCCTCTGTACTCATCTGGAGAAATGCGTGGTAGGGTGTGTGTCTGATATATTCATAAAAGTCGCGTGCATACCCTATGTATCTTTCTTCAAATGCCTTTCGTGAATGACCATGAGCTTTTTTTACTTCACCCATACGCCTGATATCTCCGTTGAATAACGGGCTTATATGATAAAGCTCATGGAACATCACGTTGATTTTTTCCCTGGCCGAGAGGTCAAAAAATTTCGGTAAATAGAAGTACATCAGGTAAAGTATTTCAGTCCCGTTAACTACAAGTCTGGGAATTGTGTAGAACCGGCTATTGTATTTGATAAACTTTGAACCGTTTTCAAATCTCAGGGGGAGCAGTTTGCCGTAAATACCCCCGCCGGTTTTTTTCCTGTTTGTTGAGCAGCACAGAAGTATGCGGTTCACGTCGAAAAGTTTAAATTCCTCCGTGCGCTGGACCATTTCACGAAGCAGAAGAGTCAGGGTGTCTGAAAGATTGATTGACTCAGGCACTTATTTTGATCCGGCTTTTGCAATCATCTCTTCGGCATGTTTAAGCGAGAGATCAGTTACCTCTTCACCGGCGAGCATTCTCGCTACTTCCCGAACCTTTTCCCGTTCGTTCAGGTTTTTGACTATTGTTGTGACCCTGCCGTCGTTTCTGCCCTTCTGCACAAGATAGTGGCTGTCAGACATTGAAGCAATTTGCGGCAGGTGGGTAATAAGCAATACCTGCCGGTCCCGGGATAGATTTTTCAGTTTTTTCCCGACAATTTCGGCCGTTCTTCCGCTTATGCCGGTATCGACCTCGTCAAAGATGAGTGTATCAACAATATCCGCAGACTGGATGACATTTTTTATTGCCAGCATTATCCTTGACATTTCACCCCCCGAGGCAACCTTGCGCAGCTGGCGCAGATCTTCACCTTCATTAGCAGAGAGAAGAAATTCAATCCTGTCCAGGCCATGGGGATAAAGTATATATCTTTTGTCATCGCTTTCAATATCACCGTCAGGGCTTGTTTCACGCTTAATTGATATTTTAAAAACTGTCCCCGACATGCCCAGATCGCCAAGCTCTTTCATTACAAGCTCTTCAAGTTTTTTAGCTGCGGATTTTCTTTTTTCTGAAAGAGCAAGGGCTATAGTTTTAGCTTCGGCTACAATTTTTTTTTCGGCGGATTTCAGGTTTTCAAGCAGTTCATCTCCGGATGTTATGGATTCAAGCTCCTGCTTTGCTTTTTCGGCATAGGCCAGTATCTCTTCAATGGAATCGCCATACTTCTTTTTCAGTCCCTGGATAAGATTAAGCCTTTCTTCGACGATATTTATTCTTTCCGGTGAAAAATCTATACTGTTTCTATAATCGCGTAGTGTGGACGATGAATCTTCAAGAGAGTAGAGGGCCTCTCTGATAGCGTCAAGGATTGACGAGAGGTTCTGGTCTATATCGCAGATTCTGGCAAGGCTGTTCTCTGCTTTCTTAAGGTTTCTGATGACACCGGCTTCACCGGAAATCAGGTCCGTGCTGGCATTTATTTCAGTAAAGAGTTTTTCAGCATTTTGCAGAAGATTTGCCTCACTACGCAGTTCATCTTCTTCTCCAACTTTGAGCTTGGCAGAATCGATCTCTTTTATTGAGAATGTGTTAAATTCAATTCTCCTGGCCTTTTCTTTTTCGTCAATCTGGAACGAACTGATCCTGTTTCTTATGCTTCCAAGCCGTTCATGTACATTTTTTACCCTGGCAACATCATTTGAAAGAAAACCGAAACTGTCCAGCAGTTCCCTGTGCTTGGCGATATTAACAATATTCTGGTGCTCATTCTGCCCGTGAATATCAATCAGGTATTCCGATATCTCCTTGAGCCTGTTCAGGGGAATCTGTGCAGCGTTGGCAAAACAACGCCCCTTTCCATTTGCAAAAAATTCCCTCTGAATGATCAGCGTGTCATCATCTGATGCAATTCCCGATTCATCAAGCAGTGTTTTAACTTCAGGCATTTTTGAAGTATCAAAAGTTGCTTCAATAGAAGCCCTGTCAAAACCTGTGCGTATCATGTCAGTGGTGACCTTTTCACCAAGTATACCTGAAATTGCATCAATGAGTATGGATTTTCCGGCACCTGTTTCTCCGGTAAGAATGTTCAGGCCGCTGGTAAAACTGACAGTGAGAGAATCTATTATGACAAAGTTTTTGATGCGAAGTTCAAGCAGCATAAGAGCACCTTCTAAGAATTAAATGCTCAACCCCAGTTAAGTTTTTCTCTCAGGATCGAGTAGTAGTTTTTTTCCGGATGAAGGATAAGTTTCATTTTCTTTTCAGATTTCATAAATCGAATTTCATCGCTACCATTCAATTCGATAGCTACCTGACCATCGATTGTCAATAATAAATTTGTACGGTCTGAAAGTGTCCTGGCCTTTGTAACTGACGTTACGGGCAGAACGACAGGGCGGATAGAGAGAGAATGGGGACACACGGCATTTACTATATAGACATCATTTGCCATGGGGGTAATGATCGGCCCCCCTGCAGAAAGGGAATATGCGGTTGATCCTGTTGCTGTTGCAACAATAAGTCCGTCCCCTGAATACTTGTTCATAAAGAGGCCGTCAATATTGAGCTCGATTTCTATTGCCCTTGAAAATGAACCCTTTGAAATGACTGCGTCATTAAAAAAGAATAAGACAGTCTCCGCTCCATTTCTGCTGTGTACAGCCTTCATGACTGTTTTTTCAGTCACCATATATTCACCATCAAGTATTCTCAGAAGATATTTTTCGTATTCATCGGGGCTGAATTCCGTAAGAAAGCCCATTTTGCCCCTGTTTATGCCGAATATCGGAGCGCCGCTGTCAATAAACATCCTGGCTGTTTTAAGAAAGGTTCCATCACCGCCGATTGCGATAACCAGGTCCGGAGAGAGTAGATTATTATTTGCTGACACGTACCCTGAAATTGAAGGATGCGTATGAATGTCATAATCTGGCAGATTAATATTAATTTTTTTTTCAGCAAGCAGTCTGCAGATTCTTTCAATTATTGATATTGATAAACTGTCATCAGGCCTGTAGTTAATCGATACATTTGTAATTTTTTTATTCTGTGAGGTCATAGCTGAACTTCATAATTAATCCGGGATTTCTGTCAACAAACTGAACAATATCTTCTCTTTTTAATTCAAAAAGAGAGACATTCCCTCTGTTCCTGAATGTATATTCTGCTTCAAGATTATTATACAGCCGGGGTAAGGAACCGGCAAATTCACCCCTTTCAAGTCTGCGCACCGGCCTGCCGTCAACCAGAGCATCAACTTCACCTGAACGGATAAGATATATTGATTTCAGTTTTTCACCCTGAATGATAATGTTTTCCGGCAATTCGATTTCAAGTGGAATAAAAATTGATTCAATCCATGTTCTCTGCGTTGATGTGCAGTATCTGAAAAAGCTGTTAAGAGACATAAGATTCCATGTTTCGCTGCTTCTTGTTGCGGCAACCTTGTTCAAAATTTTTTCAAATTCAGTTCCAACTATAAAATTAAGAAACTTGTTTTTTTCGATTGTAAAAAGAACAACATCGGTTGCGGCATAAACATCTGCAGCTCTATCCTGACCCGTAATGAGAGAAACCTCACCAAAATAGTCATAGGGGCCGTATATTTTAGAATCATCAAGCCCTTCATTCTCAACAGTAATATTGCCTGCATAAATTATATAAAATTCAGTACCCGTTGTCCCTTTTTCAATAAGACGCTCACCCTTGGTATATTTTCTGATATCAACAATGTCAAGGAGCTCCTGGGCTTTCCACACAGGCATATCCTGCATAAAATCGAGTCTTTTAAAAACGCTTAGAATCTGGTAAGCTTCTTCGTATGGCGGGGCCTGGGCAGGGAAGTAGAGAGTGTTCTCCATGCCGAATCGTGCAAGCGTTAGCGAAGTCTCTGAGGGAAAATCTTTTCTGGCTATGTGGTACACGACGGTTTTTTTCTTCAGGTCCCCGGGGAGTGAGTCAAGGTATTTAATTGGAGTGTGAAGAGGCGGAACACCAGATTCATGGTATATTACGTTTGAATCCCAGGGAAAGTCTGAAAGTTCTTCGTACCGCTCCCGGCTGATAATTTTTTCATCGTATAATGTTTTATGAAGAACCGGATCATTATTATGATCCGAGGTATAGACAAATGACTGGTTTTGAAATTCCATCCTGAACCCAATAGTGGGAATAGAATGAAGGGTATAGAATAATTCAAACTTACCGCCATTGATATATATAGGTGAACCAATTTTTACGGGGTGAAAATTAAAAAGTTTTCCAAGATAACCGGTTTCAACCCCGCTGAGTGCTGAATATTTTTCAAGGAAACTTCCCATGACTGTTTCAGTTGTATATACTGTAATTCGCCCCTCTTCAAGAATTTTCTGGAAGGTTCCTGCATCGTGATCCGCGTGGCAGTGAGTAAGAATTATACTGTCAATAAACTTGTGGCTTACGTTTGAGGCTTCAAGCCATTCTGTTGAATTTACCGGGGGGTCGATCATCACTCCCTGGTGATTAAGCCATATAATAAATCCTGAAGTGTTCTCCTCAGGATCAAAACCATGGCTCGGTCCAAGGCAGGTAACACCGAAAAGAGGAGGCAGGTATGGATCCTTTAAGCGTTCCCCGATTATATATTTGGGGGTATATTCAATATCGCCCGGAACTATGGCGATATGTTGTCCTCCGGCAGATACGGAATAATCGCCATTCTCACCGATGCTTATCGAAACACCTTTGAATCTGAAATTATTGTTTTTAAATATACCGAAACACACCATGTTTGAAAGGCGGTTCCCTTTTCTGAAATAATTCATTTCTGCCCTGATATCAGGCACGTGTGAGCCGCCGGTTATATAGTCTTCCGCAATGTCAAACACTTCGGGCCCGAAAAGTGATTCCTTCAGTACCCTTTTGATTTTATGATACTGGTCGTCCCTGCAGATAATGAGTGTTTTTTTATTTCTCAGGAAAAAGTTATAATACAGGGGAAATTCGATTTCTGCGACACTGATCCCCTTAATCCAGCTGAACATGTTTTTAGGCAGAACAAAAATATCGGGAACTCCCCCCGGCAGAGACATTGTGTCTTTAATAGTTTCCGGAGGGGATCCGAATTGTATATAGCCAGCAGGTGTTTCCACCAGGAATCCACCTCTCTGCAGCTTGTTTACTGGATTATGTTCCGATACCACGTTATCAAATACCATATCAGTCCTTGTATATCTCCCCTGGGTCAAATACTCTTTCGCGGTCCGTGACCAGTTTATTCTCTTCAATATGTCTGAAAAAACAGCTCCTGTATCCCTCGTGACAGGCTGCTCCTCCAGTCTGAATAACTCTTATCAGCAGAGTATCGTTGTCGCAATCTATACGGATTTCCTTCACAAGCTGCAAATGTCCCGAGGTCTCACCCTTAAGCCAGATTCTTTTTTTTGATCTGCTCCAGTAATGTACCTGTCCGGTTTTTAGGGTAAGCTCAAAGGCCTCTCTGTTCATAAACCCCAGCATCAGCACTTCTTTATCTTCATAATCCTGGATGATAACCGGTATCAGCCCGGTACCTTTATTGAAATCAATAATGTTATTCATTGTATAAACCTGTGTTTAAAATATATGCAAAATAATAAAATAATGCTCCTTGATAATAAAAATCTGCGTCGGGCCAAACACCCCGTATTTTTACTTTTAACAGGCCCGCCTGATCAGAAGAACAACATCCCTTTATATTTGAATATCGTCTTTATTATGCCCATTTGATTAATAAAATATCCTGCCCTGAAACAGTTATCACAGGCACACCAGCCTGTCTTATGTCTTTAGCAGGTGATATTTTTATTATACCGAAGCTCTTTATCCATGAAAAGAATCCTGCAATCTTAAATATTATGTCACACGGAATCCGTTCAACCTGAAAACCATTTAACGATTACCGGCCGTTCTAACAGGGGATTATACCCGAACCCCGTCTGATCGCCTTTATATTTCTGGGAAAGCGGATATCCGTACTTTGCTTCTTGGCGATCAGTATTCCATCGCATTCGGATTTCATAATTTTTTGTTTTGCAATACCCTTTAGCTCTTCAAGACCCAGCTCTGACATGTGATTCATCCACTCCAACGGCAGATTTCCCTGTCTGTAGCTTGCATAAAGGTACATGAATCCTCCCGGTTTAACCAGAGGTGCTCCCAGTTCTGAGGCCATATAAGGATCTGCCATTGCTCGTGTAGTTACCCAGGTGAACCTTTCACGGAAAGAGCCCGTTCGTCCAAGCTCTTCAACCCTTCCGCATACCGCCTCAGCGTTCTTTATGCCGAGTAATTTTATAACATCTTTTATGAATTCAATTTTTTTTAATGTTGCATCAACGAGAGTAAATATAGCTTCTTCCAGCATGATGCAGAGAGGAATTCCCGGAATTCCGGCGCCTGTACCAATATCTGCAATCAATGTTCCACGTGGAACATTGATTGCAGAGAAGGGAATAAGGCTTTCTTTGATTAAAGCCAGGCGTATTTCTTCAACGGTCTTCAGGCCGGTAAGGTTAAACCTTTTGTTTGATTCATGTATTAGTTCTGAGTAGATGTTCAGTTTTCCGGTCTTTTCATCCGACAGGCCCGGCAGATATTGCATTTGTGCCTCCTTGTTTCGATGTTCCACGTGGAACATTTGTTAACCGTGGTGCTGGCTTTCGATGTAAACCAGCAGCAGTGTTATCTCGGCAGGATCGACACCGGCTATCCTGGATGCCTGGCCAAGTGTCTGGGGCCTGTGCTTTATCAGTTTTTCGCGGGCTTCATTTTTCAGGCCCTTGATGAGCGAGTAATCAATATTCTCTGGAATTTTTCTTGTTTCCATTTTTTCAATACGAGTGATGCGCTCCATGTCACGCTTGATGTATCCTTCGTACTTAATCTCCATTTCAATGAACGGAGATGTTGATTCATCAGTTGTTTCTCCGAGAATTTTGTGAATCTCATTAATTCCAATTTCTGGCCTTTTCAGGAGTTTGTCGACTGCAATCCTGCCGCGAAGTTGAATTCCGGGGTCTGCCTGTTTCAGTATTGAAAGTGTTTTGTCATTTATTTCAAGAGAGGTATTTCTGTACCGGTTGATTTCAGACTCGATTCGATTATAACGATCCTCCATTTGTCTGAATTTTTCATCATTTACAAGTCCAATTTTGTGGCCAAATTTCATTAGCCGTCTGTCTGCATTATCCTGCCTGAGAAGAAGTCTGTGTTCAGCCCTTGATGTAAACATTCTGTATGGCTCATAGACGGGCTTGGTGATCAGGTCGTCAATTAATACTCCGATGTAGGCTTCTGATCTGGATAGTACCAGTTGTGGTTCGTTGCGGTGTCTACAGACTGCATTGATTGCAGCCATAAGTCCATGTGCGGCAGCCTCCTCGTAGCCGGATGTGCCGTTTATCTGCCCTGCCAGAAAAAGGCCCGCAATTTTTTTTGTTTCCAGTGTGGGCTTTATTTCATCGGGTGGAACAAAATCATATTCAACCGCATATGCCGGGCGCATTACGTGGACATCTTCAAGACCGCGAACAGTTTTAATCATTTCAAGCTGCACATCTTCGGGAAGTGAGGACGAAAATCCGTTCAGATAATATTCGTTCGTAAAAGCACCTTCGGGTTCAAGAAAAAGCTGATGTTTTGGTTTGTCAGAAAACCGCACAACTTTATCTTCAATTGACGGGCAGTACCTCGGACCTATACCTTTAATTTTACCTCCGTATAAAGGGGAACGATGGATATTGTTTTTTATGATAGAATGTGTTTTGTCTGAAGTATAGGTAATCCAGCAGGGAATCTGTTTTGCAATAATTTTTTCTGTTGAATAAGAAAATGGGCAGGGGACTTCGTCAGGATGCTGTATTTCACATTTGCTGAAATCTACCGTGCTTGAATTGATTCGTGGCGGAGTACCGGTTTTAAGGCGTTGAACATTAATGCCGGCACTTCGAAGTGAATCGGATAGTCCTTCTGCGGAGAAATCAGCAAGTCTTCCACATGACTGCTGGAATTCGCCTATATGGATAAGTCCTTTTAAAAAAGTTCCGGTGCAGACAATTACCGCTTCTGCATAATGTTCAATGTTGCGGAGGGTTCGTACTCCAATAATCTTTCCCGATT
>JAAYBQ010000438.1 GCA_012730035.1 Spirochaetota bacterium | reverse complement strand
GTTTACTTTAATCGGTATGTACTGGGCTGATCTCTGAGTCGTTGCGCTTCCCACCATTCTCTTGCCATACTGAACCGGAATTCTTCGAGTTCCAAGAGTGAGAAGAATTGATGCCGCAACGACAAGAAAAAATATTCCTATAAGTAGTATCCCAACAATCGGCTCACCGGTTTCGCTTATCTTTTTCATAGTCGCGAAAAGTGCATCAGGCAGGCGTACAACAATACCTGCCATAATTATCATCGAGATACCATTACCAATTCCACGCTCTGTGATCATTTCGCCGAACCACATTAGCACCATGGTGCCTGTTACTATTGCAATAACAGCGACAATTACAAAAGAAATTCCACTGTCTTCAGGAACAACTGATGCTCCACTGCTGACTTTCATTGCATTTTTCATCCAGTAGGTAAGACCCACACCCTGGATTGTACATAAAAGTACTGTGCCGTACTTTGTATACTGCTGGATCTTTTTGTAACCCTCGGCACCCTCTTTTGAGAGTTCATCAAGATATGGTATTACAACCTTCAGCAGGTCTATTATAATTGATGCTGATATATATGGCATAATGCCGAGCGCAAAAATAGTGAATCGTTTTAAAGCTCCACCTGCAAAAAGGTCGATAAAATCAAGAAATCCTGAACCGCCGGCCTGCACTTCTGCAAAATATTGTTTTAATACTTCAATATTAATCCCGGGAATAGGAATGTGTGCGCCGACCCTGTAAATAACTAATATAAAAAGGGTAAACAATACCCTTTTTCTCAGATCAGGAACTTTAAAAATATTAATAACCGCACTTGACATTAAGATACCTTATTTCTTTATTTTTTTCTTGGTCTGCTTCGGTTTATCTTTTTTTCTTAAAATAACTTCACCGCCGGCTTTTTTAAGTTTCTCAACAGCTGTTGCAGAAAAATAGTCTGCCGTAATCTTTATAGCCCTGGTGCAATCACCCTTAGCCAGTATTTTCACAAGCTTATTTCTGTCGGATATATAACCTTTCTTTTCAAGTACTTCAGGTGTGATCTCTGTGATTTCCAGCTTTTCAAAAACTGAAATATTCACAATCTGGTATTCCTTTTTGAACACATTGTTAAAACCGCGCTTGGGCACCCTTCGCTGCAGAGGCATCTGTCCGCCTTCAAACCCTGGCCTGATAGATACGCCTGAACGGCTCTTCTGACCTTTATGTCCGCGACAGGACGTCTTACCATGACCTGATGAAGGTCCTATACCGACTCTTTTACGTTTCTTGATTGAATCAGGTTTTTTTATTATATACTGTTCCATTTTAAAAACTCTCTGCAATCCTTATTTAACTTCTTTCACTTCGACAAGGTGAACAACTTTATTAATCATTCCGCGAATAGCCGGATTATCATCGTGCTCACGTACTGAATTCATTTTTCTTAGACCAAGCGCTCTCATAGTAGCCCTCTGTTGAGGATTGGTGCTGATAACACTTTTAATCTGTTTAACCATAATTTTTTTAGCCATTGAATTACTCCCAAAGTTTTGAGATAGATATTTCTCTGCACTCTGCCGCTTCTTTAAGACTTCTGAGCTGCCTGAGCCCGTCCATTGCAGCCTTGACAATATTTATGGGATTACGTGATCCCTGTGACTTTGTGAGAATATCAGAAATCCCAACTTTTTCTATCACCGCACGTACAGATGCCCCTGCAATAATTCCAGTACCGGGAGCTGCCGGTTTCATTATGACCTTTGCAGATTTAAATGTACCTATTACTTCATGTGGTATTGTATTCTTGTTAATGTTTATTTTATAAACATTCTTCTTGGCATCTTCCTTGCTCTTGTCAATGGCATCGGGAACATCATTGGCTTTTCCAAATCCTACACCGACATGACCATCTCCATCGCCCACAACTGAAAGTGCATTGAAGGAAAACCTTCGTCCACCCTTTACAACCTTGGCGACCCTGTTTATTATTACGACCTTATCAGAAAGTTCTATACCTTCGATCTTAGCTCTTTTTCTTTTGATTTTCATAAAATTCCCCTAAAACTCAAGTCCGTTTTCACGCGCCGAATCTGCAAATGCCTTCACCTTTCCGTGATAAAGATAACCGTTCCTGTCGAAAACAACAGACTTGATACCTTTTGAAATTGCGATTTCGGCAACTTTTTTTCCAAGCTGTTTTGCGGCTTCAATATTACCACTGTTTTTTAAACCGGAAAAATCTTTCGATAGAGTAGATAAAGCTACAAGAGTATGTCCTTTCTGATCGTCGATAATCTGCGCATAAAAGTTTTTGTTGCTTCTTGACAGGCAGAGTCTTAGACTTTCACTGCGCTTAATCTTCTGTTTTATTCTGAGTCTTCTTCTTATGACCCTTTTTTTCTGAATTGCAAGCTTATCCATTATTTTTTACCCGTTTTTCCCGCTTTTTTCCTGACATTTTCGTTTTTATATCTTATTCCCTTACCTTTATATGGTTCAGGTGGACGCAGCTTACGTATATCGGCAGCAACCTGCCCGACTTTTTCCTTGTTAAAACCTTTTACCTTAAACTTGGTAGCTTCGGTTACTTCCAGTGTGATCCCATCCGGTGCTGCAAAAACTATCGGGTGCGAAAAGCCAAGCTGGAACTGAACATCTTTTCCCTGCTGGATAGCCCTGTATCCGACACCTATAATCTCCATCTCTTTTATAAAACCCGCGGAGACTCCCACTACCATATTATTTATAAGAGTTCTGAACAGCCCGTGATAAGCCTGCTGCTGTTTATCATTTTCGTTTTCAATCTGAACTGTCAGCAGGTTATTCTCTTTTTCAACCTTAACGCCACCAAGAACAGATAACGAATCCTCTCCAAGCGGCCCCTTGACACTGACTTTGTGACTGTCAATAGTGACTGTCACACTTCCTGGTATTTCAATCGGTTTTTTCCCTATTCTAGACATATCAATCCACTCTTTCTACTATGATATTTCGCAAATAACTTCGCCGCCAACATTCAGCTTCCTGGCTGCTTTGTTTGTAAGTACACCTTT
>JAAYBQ010000437.1 GCA_012730035.1 Spirochaetota bacterium | reverse complement strand
TAGCAAAGATTTTATTCTTCCAATTACTAATCTTGATTCGTTATTACCCGTTTTTTATAATAACAATATATATATGGAACCGTAAACTCCAAGTATTAAAAAAGCATTAATTGCAGGATGAAAATCTGCGTAAGCCCGCAATACAAACCTTACGCATAATCCGCATAAAATGCCTGCCAGAGCCGCAGACCAGAGTTTTACCATGAGCTTTTTTTCAACATGAAACTCCCCGATTACAGAAAATAAAGATCTTCGCAAAAGATAAAATTCAATCCACCCGGCCACACCGGACGCAAAAGTCAAACCTGCTGTACCGTATAACATCTCAACTCCGAGCAGAGGGGGCAGCATAACGGCAAATATGAAACTGAGCAGAGCGGCCGTGATAACACGATAAAGCGCGAACCTGAACGGAGTCCTTGTATCATGAATGGCATAAAAAGCTGATGAAATTAGCCGCGCCGATGTTGATGCCAGCAGCCCGAAAGACGCGCCGCAGAGTGTTATCCATACAAAATATACACCGGTTGAATCGAACCTGCCTGTCTGGTAAAGCGCAGATGTTATAATATCGCCGAATGCTATAAATGCGGCAGCGGACGGTACAATAAAAAAAGCTATGCGTGCCAGGGACTTTTCAAGCCGCATCCTGAGGGCATAAGCAATTTCATAACGGCTGCCTGTTGCGCTGGACATTGCCGGAAGTTCCGCGGCGGCGACAGCCATTCCAAAAAGGCTCACTGGCAGCGTATAGATGGTCTGGGCGCAGGCAACAACAGCAACTGCGCCTGAACCGATAAGACTGGCAATGATGGAATCTATAAATGCCGATATCTGAACCACACCCCTGCTTACGAATGCCGGGAAAAAATTTATTATTACCCTCTTTACATTTATATTTGAAGAGCCAGAAACAGGCCTGATTGTTCCGGCAATGCGCATCACAACGGGAAGCTGAATTAAAAACTGCAAAAGGCTCCCTACAACCGAAGCCCAGGCAATATATACTGCAAGATTATATGAGCTGTGTTTAAACCCGAAATAAACAAGTGCGCTTATTATGCACAGGTTCCATAAAACAGGTGCCGTATATGATAAAAAAAATTTTCTGTGACTGTTAAGTACCCCGAGACACCAGGCTGAAAGAACAAGAAAACCTGCACCAGGAAAAAATATCCTCGTCAGAAGTACAGTGTAGTATTTTTTATCACCTGTAAAACCCGGTGCTATCAGTGAAACCAGTAAAGGGGCAACCATTATTCCTGCTAACACAACAATAGAAATTGCAAGAGAAAGTAAAGTGAGAACAGCATTCGCTACTTTAAGTGCTTCGTCATTTTTACCTTCAGCCCTGAGCTTTGCATATACAGGTATAAATGATGCCGAAAGTGCGCCTTCACCAAAGAGGTTTTGCAGAAAGTTGGGGATACGGAAAGCGGCGTTGAATACATCCGCAGCGTCTGTGATTCCAAAATAATAACCGAATATTCTCTGGCGCACAAAGCCCATTATGCGGCTAAGAAAAATACCCGAACCGACCATGAGCTGATGGGTTACAGCAGTTCGTTCCGGCAGGGATTCACTGTGTTCTGTTTTTGTTCCGGTCATTCAATCTACGCATACCCTGAATAATTGTAATAAAAAAATGATGCATGAAAACTTAACCAGTTATTTACATTAAACAGCTTTATTTTTGTCAAGATATTCAGGTATTATCCGGTTGATCGGTACGCCGGAAGAGGCCGGTTATTGTAAAGTTAAAATTGAAATTTCATCACTTTGCGGATTGACAAAGCGATTGATGCAGAATATCTATTTAGAATAGATATGATGTAATTAGAGGATAATCCTTGGAACATATATATTCATACATTACTTATGATCCCCAGATATTGAACGGCAAACCGATAATTTCCGGAACGCGCATAAGTGTCGAATTCATCATGGAATTGATTGCCTCGGGAGCATCGATTGATGATATTGTAAAAGAATACCCCGCACTACCGGTAGAAGGCATACGGGAAGCAGTTGTGTACGCGGCATCTTCCGTAAAAAATGAGATACTGATTACGGCAAAAATCACAGCATGAAACTGAAAAGCTGTTCTTTCCTTGCAGATGAGAATATTCATCCCGCTCTTGTCGAGTATTTACTGTAAAGTGGTTGCGATATTCTGACTGTTTCATAGTTAAACCTGGCTGGAAAACCCGACATTCAAATTATTGATGAGGCATATAAACAGGAAAGAATAATACTTACCCATGACAGCGATTTCGGGACCCTTGCGGTTGCCGGGCATCACAGGTTCACAGGAATAATCTATATCAGGCCGGGCCATATACGCGGCGGGTTAACCATAGAAACAATGAAAACCCTGCTGGCGCAGAATATTGAATTTACCGTGGGCATGATAATTATAGTACAACGTCAGGATAATGATATACGGATAAGAATCCGTAACCTGGGAGAATGACTCACGAAACAAGGGATTGCAACCCCTTGTTCGATATAGGAAACTCCCCGTATTAAAACACTTAAAGTCCCCTGCACTGCTCCCGGTTCAGGGGACATACAATACATTACTTGTGCTGAGTAGGCAACGCCGTATCGAAGCACTTGCACTGAGTAGGGCATAGCCCGTACCGAAGT
>JAAYBQ010000436.1 GCA_012730035.1 Spirochaetota bacterium | reverse complement strand
GCGACTCATGTCGCCGCGATTCACCGCACAAAAGCCCGCAAGGTTCCGGGCGACACCGAAAAGCTTTATAACATGATAAATCAGGACGAGGAGATTTACGAAAAAACCCGCCTGAATGAAGAAAAAAAACGGAGGCAGGAGGAGATCTTTATCGCCAGGTTTAAAGCGCGCGCAAGCTTTGCAAGCCGTACACAGTCGCGTGTTAAAAAACTTGAAAAGCAGGGTGAAATGAAGGCCCTTGACAAAATAGAGGATCTTGAGCTCTACTTTAACAGTGCACCCTTTGCTGCGCAGCAGATGATGTCGGCCAGGGATGTTTGTTTTTCCTACAATGGAGAAGAACCTTTTATTATAGAAAATTTTTCTCTTACCGTTGGGAGGCGCGACCGTATTTGCATAATAGGGAGGAACGGCAGGGGCAAAACTACCCTGCTGAAACTGCTCGCCGGTGAACTTAATCCGGTCAGTGGAAGCGTTGTTAAGCATCCTGTTCTGCAGCAGGGATATTTCGGTCAGACAAATAAATTTAACTTAACAGACAGTAAGACCATTGTCGAAGAGATACGCAGTGCAGATCAGGCCTGCAATGATTTCAAGGCACGCAGCATTGCAGGCGGTCTTATGTTTCCCGGAGACAATGCACTTAAAAAGATCAAGGTGCTATCTGGTGGTGAAAAGAGCAGGGTAGTGCTGGCCAAGATACTTGTTACTCCCTGTAATCTTATACTTCTTGATGAGCCTACCAACCATCTTGACATGCAGTCCTGTGATTCACTTATAGAGGCAATCGATAACTTCGAAGGATCCGTAATCATGGTTACTCATAATGAAATGCATTTGCGTGCAGTTGCGACCAGACTGATAGTGTTTGATAATAATAGAATCATAATCTACGATGGTGGTTATGATGATTTTCTTAATGATGTGGGCTGGTCTGACGAGGATATCTGAAGGCTGCGATCCGAAAAATCACTTGCAATAAACCAGTTATTTTTAATCCTGTAAAATAACACACGCAACAGGTTGTAACACGGCATCATATAAAGCCGGGGATTTTTTTGCGCCTGTTTTACGTTCACTTGTGATTCCGGTGCGGGGTGCCTTATGAAGAGCAGTGTAGAGTTGTATGACAGAAATATGCTTTTTAATGTTCTCAGGGATTCATGGAGGCAGGTTGAATCCGCTTGGAAGAAAATCGATACAGGTTCAATCGATACAGAGAGTATAAGTAATATTATTATTACCGGACTGGGCGGTTCCGCTATCTGTGGAGACCTGCTGGCAAATTTTTTAAGGGAAGAGCTCAATATCAGCCTGGTTATAAACAGGAACTACACTCTTCCACGCTTTGCTGATAAAAATACTCTGGTGATTGCCTCATCATATTCCGGGAATACCGAGGAGACACTCTGCGCGGTCAAAGACGCGCTCTCAAAAGGATGCACAATAATCTGCATTACAACAGGCGGTCAGCTTGCCGCTATTGCCGCTGCGAATCAACTTTTATGTGTCAGCCTTCAAGATGGATTTCAGCCGAGGTATGCGCTCTACAATTCATTCTTTACTGTATTAAGGATTTTCCAGGAACTTGGTCTTGTGCCGATGCAGGATTCTTGTGTTTCCGAAATTATTTCCATGTTGAAGTCCACTGGCAGTGAACTGTCGTCGCAATCGAACAGGGCCCTCGACATGGCAGTAAATATTCAAGGCTGTATCCCTGTTATCTACACTGTTTCAGGGCTTAATGATTCGGTCGGGCGAAGGTTCAAGGGGCAGCTGAATGAAAACAGCAAGATACATGCGTGGCTGGCTGATTATCCTGAAATGAATCACAACGAGATAGTGGGATGGGAAACTGTCGAAGCTTCTAAAGAGCGCCATTGTGTAATAAATATACTCGAAGAATCAATGAACAGTCGCGTTTTCGCAAGAATCGAAATAATTAATAATTTGCTGAAAGAACATAAAATCGATATATTAAATATACAGGGTAAATGCAGTAATTTTAAATCAAGGCTTCTTGAATGTGTATATTTCTGCGACTGGGTCTCTTATTATCTTGCAATACTTAATAAAAAGGATCCGGGAGAAATAGACTTTATTCATTACCTGAAGAATAAAATGTCGGAGGTCTCCTGATGCAACTGTCTGATATAGTTAAAAAAAGAATAGCAGAATGGACTGAAAAACCATACGGCGATGAATGCATTGAAGAGATCAGGGGCCTGTTGCAATCAGGTAATGAAAATGAACTTAATGAACGCTTTGCAGTGGAACTGGAATTCGGAACAGGCGGACTGCGCGGCATTATTCGCAACGGAACAAATGGTATGAATACCTATGTGGTCGCAAGGGCTACCCAGGGGCTTGCCAATTACGTTCTTAAGTCGGGAGAGGCCGATCCGTCGGCAGTAATAGCTTACGATTCAAGAAGATATTCTCGGGAGTTTGCCATGGAGTCAGCGAAGGTACTGGCCTCAAACGGCATTAAAACCTATATCTTCAGCAGCATGAGGCCTACGCCTGAACTTAGTTTTGCAGTAAGGACTCTGGGCTGTGTAACCGGTATTGTCATAACAGCCAGTCATAATCCCAAGGAATACAACGGTTACAAGGTGTATTGGAAAGACGGCGGGCAGATAGTCCCGCCGCAGGATGAAAATATCATAAACGAAGTTCGCCTTGTCGAAACTTTTGCAATGGTCAGGCGTGATGATTTCAGTTCCCTTGAACACAGGGGAATGATCGAATGGATATCGGACAGCATTGACGAGCCATATATTAACCAGATACTAAAACTTTCAATCTGTCCTGAAGAGATTAAGAAGAGCGGTGTAAAAATAGTCTATACCCCGCTTCACGGAACCGGAGGCGAGATAATACCTGAAGTCCTTTCCAGACTGGGCTTTACAGATATAATTTACGTCGAGGAGCAGATGAAGCCTGATCCATCTTTCCCTACGGTAAGAAAACCCAACCCTGAGGAGAGGGATGCACTGGACATGGCCATAAGATATGCAACCGGGAAAAAATCAGACATTGTCATAGCCACTGATCCTGATGCTGACAGGATGGGGATAGCCGTACGGAATAATGAAAACGAATTCACAGTTCTTTCAGGAAACCATATAGGATCAATACTTGAGCATTACATACTTTCAAGGCGCCAGGAAAAGAATACCCTGCCTGCGAACGGAGCGGTTGTGAAGACAGTGGTGACTACTGATCTCCAGGACAGAATTGCCGAAGGATTTTCCATGAAAGTGTTCAATGTACTTACAGGTTTCAAGTATATAGGAGAGAAGATCCGCAGTTTTGAAGAAAATAAAAATTATTCTTATGTGTTCGGCGGAGAAGAGAGCTACGGTTATCTTGCCGGCACGTACGCCCGTGACAAAGATGCCGTTGCCGCGACTGTTCTGATTGCCGAGTGCTGTGCATGGCTCAAAAATCGCGGCATGACTATAACCGGATACCTTGAGTCAATATTCAGGGAATTTGGATATTATGATGATAAAAATGTATCAATTGACGCAGAGGGGCTCAGGGGGACTGAAGTTATTGGAGAGGTAATGAAACGTCTCAGGGATAAGCCGCCGGTAGAGATTGGCGGACTCAGTGTAAAGGAGACTGTTGATTACAGTAATCATACTGTATACGATTCACCTGAAGATGGGACAGTACTTCCACAATCGAACGTACTGAAGTACAGACTTGAAGACGGTTCAACTGTGACTGTACGCCCTTCCGGTACAGAGCCCAAGATTAAGTTTTATTTTTCTGCATGTTCAAATTCCAGAATAAATACAGAAGCACAGCTTAACAGATTGATTGATGATTTTATTCCGGGGATCAGAAGTTTTATAGAGGCAAGGATCAGGCAATAATTCCACACCAGGTTGCCGGCAGATGCAATTCAATCAGCATCTGTTTCTGTATCTTGCCTCGGCTGATTCTATGTCCAGCCGCTTGAGCTTGTGCCTGAAGTTGGTCGATTCATCTGCCAGAATCCGCTTAAGGTATTCCATGTGATGCTCGATAGCCTCCATGTATAGATTGTAGTTTATCTCTTTCCTTACTGCAAAATGGACCGCTGCGTAAAGGTATGAACCTTTCAGTGTTGTTTCAAGCCGGGTCTGGGTGATTTCGTAAAAATCTAGTGTCTTGCGCAGTATGTCGAACTCGGTGTTGTAGCCTTCTATTCCTGCCTCGCGGAATTCGTAGTAGAGGAACAGCAGTTTTTCAAGGTATGCCCTGTCGGACATCTGCCCCAGAAGATCGGCAGTGGCAAGAATGGTTCCGGCTATCATTTCGTCGTTGTCGGTAAATGTAAAATCCTCCCACCGGTTACGCAGCCCTGTGCAGGCTATGAGTGTTTTTATTGTGCTGAACTCAGAGGGTTCAATGCCAAAATCGGCCATGTGTGCCGCTACGAAGTCTATACTGCGTTCAACATGGCTGGATGTATACTTGGCTCCGGTGCCGGATGTATCATCTTTTTTCTGGATATAGCCTGTGTCATGAAGCAGTGTGGCCAGCAGCAGTTCTGATGCAAGGTTGACCGTAAAGGGATTCCCGGAAAGGTTCCTCCCGTCCATAAGGCGCGCGCATGCAAGAAGCGCGTCAAGGGTATGGGCAAGGTCATGATATTCGGTGTTGCATGCCGTGAAATCTTTATATTCGCCTTTAAAAAGCCGCAGTATATTTTCAAAAGCGTCTTCTATGCGGTTAAATTCAGTTTCGGGATAGAATTCAAGAAAGATGTTTTTTGTTTCTGCAAGTATTGCCCGGGGATTTGAATGATCTACAAGTTTTGAAATCTGAATGTGTTCCATTGATATCCTCCGGCGATGTTCTGATAATTTAAGCATTGTGTCCACTTTCCGGAAAAGGTCAAGGAATTAATTTGCAGATACAGGTCAGTTTGCGCCTGTATCTGCCGCTTTTTGTATCAGTTCATTGTGGAACAGGTCAAATTTATCTCTGTCTGTAAGTCCAAAGCGGCGTATTATTTCATCCTCAAGGTAGAAATAGTCGAACTTGTTCTCTTCGATAAGGCATAGTGCGTTTGCCAGATATGTGATCGAAACGATGTCCCTGTATTCCGCTCTTGCGTTAATCGGCGAATGGTGACAGGCTATGGCTTCAACCAGGTAGGGAGGGAAGTTCCATTTTTCAGCAATTATGCGTCCTATAGAGGAATGGCTTATACCCATAGTCATTTCTTCCAGAACGGTGGAGCGTCTCATCTGCCGTTTCACTGCTACTGTTTCAATTTTTGAAGTAAGATCATTATTTGCAGAGAGCAGTATTATTTTGCCAAGATCATGCAGAAGGCTTGCAAGGTAGGCCATTTCTGAAATGGCAGTCATGTTGAATCTGTATGCAATAAGTCTGGCGTATAAAGCAGCCTTGTTACAATGAGCCCAAACTTCTTTAAAAAATGAAAACCTTGTATCGAGTATATGCCTTGCAGCTGATGCAACAAGCATGGAATTAAGGTTTTTCAATCCGATAATTTTTATCGCATCTTTCAGATTGTTAATCTTTCTTGAAGTGATAAATCCGGCAGAATTTGCAAGTTTTAGTATTGATGCTGTAAGAGCCGGGTCAGTGGATATTCCCGAAGCAAGTTCTTCGATTTTCACCTCTTTTTTTCTGCAGAGCTGCTGCAGGTGTATTATGTTTTCCGGAAATGTCGGCAGCTCGTCTATGTCAAGGGCAATCCGTGTTTTAATTTCTGTGATTATCTCCGAGGGATGCATGGCGTTGGGTATAACGAATTCCGACTGTGTGATCCTGCCATCAGTCCTTATATTGAATGATTCGTCACCAATACCTGAATTTTTCAGAAACAGCACAGTCAGTGGTATACCGAGTCCTTCACCTTCGCTGTCATCTGCAATATCCATGTAGATTTCACCGAAATCATTGTAATTCCGCGCCTTGTCGATCCTCTCTTTGATTCTTATGTTTTCGAAGGGGAGCAGCGGAGAATTGTTTCGTACCATTATCTTGAAACCGTCGTTATCTTTTTTCATGCAGATTTCGACTTTGTATCCATATTCTTTTAGTTCATCGGCAAGCTTTTCGTTTTCATTTACAAGGAATGTCTTGAATTCCTCCATGCCTGTGTTGTAGTCGTTTTCGTCATGGATATCAAGACTCTTTATTTTGAAAAAGACTCTTTTGGAATTTGCTTTAACCGCGTTAATGATCATCTCTCGAAGTATTGTTTCAACCATGCCCTGCAGATAATCCTGGTCGTTTTTTGACAGGACTTTTACAAAGATGGAGTTAAGGAATTTATTTATTTCTTTTGAATTATAATGGAAAGCCAGTTTTACTGGTTCACCGTTTATAATCTGTTCTGAGATATCTGTTGTTTTAGTCTGCAGCATTGTTAATTCCTTATTCTTATGGTCATTTATGGATTTTAAATATACATTATTAATGAGTCAATTACTAATTTAAACTCCACAATAATTAAATAAAAATTTTTTAT
>JAAYBQ010000045.1 GCA_012730035.1 Spirochaetota bacterium | reverse complement strand
CTTTTTTTCTCAAAGAGAGGGTCGGGGTCAGAACCACAACCCTCCTGTCTGCCTTCCGAACCGTCATCTGCAAAAAATCGTTGCATATAAAAACAATACAGTGTAAATTATAAATGAAATTATAAAAAAGAACATGGAGGCCACGGTGAAGAAATTCTCTCTCTCTCTCTCTTCTGAGCTTGTTTTTTACAGCTGAACTTTATTCTGTTCAGTTAGGTGTAGTTAAAGTAGAATATCCGAATGACACAGAGTATATTTATGGCGCTATTAAACCGGGACCAAATAGATATCCGTTAGACACAAAAGAAAAAGTTGAACGCTTGGCAGATATTCTTGAATCAAGATACGGGTTCGACACTGCACTTGCCTGCAAACAGGTTAACAATAAAACAGGTAAGGTTAATTTTTACGGCATAGGGGTTGATATTACAACCCAGGAGGAGATGAACAGATTTGTTGAAGCACTAAAAAAGGAAAACCCTCAGACAAATTTTAATTTACAGAACCATTAACAGGACTTGAAGTCAAGAATATAACAATATTTTGCTTCCCATAAGTACCAGTATGTCCCCTGAACCGGGAGCAGTGCAGGAGACTTTGAGTGTTTTAATACGGGGAATTTCCTGTATCATCAACTCAGTTATTTCCCTGTTCTGCTTTTCCAGTATCCCGGCTTTCTCTTCAGGTGCATAACAGCTAGTATTTCAAGGCTGTTCTCTTTCTCTCTATAAATAATACCATAAGGGAATATTGAGGTTTTAGCCAAATGAATATTATTATTAACAGTTTTAAAAATTCCGGGATTAATGCGGATTTGATGAAGTAAACTCCTCACAGATTCAAGAAACCTTTTTCCCAGATCTTTCTGTCTGGATTCATAATACTCCGCCGCTTCAATCATTTCAGATTCTGCATCAATATGAAACCAGACAGCTTTCATTTAAGCCTGCTTAAGGCGCTTTTGAATACTTCGTCAGAATCTTTTAACACAGCAAGGCCAGAATCGATCTCAGCGCATCTTCTCTCAATTTCCTCCCGCCATTCAGGAGAAATATCCGCGTCGGTATCGGCGTCAAGATTTTCCAGAAGCTTTTCAGCAAGATAAGCTTTTATTTCATGCGGAAGATTAAGCACTTCATCTATTAGCTTTTCAATTGATTTATCCATATAGTCACTCTCTTATAAAATTATTTTACTATAAGCTGTCATAAACAAATTTTGAAGGAATATATAATATTTAAATCATAATTCAAATTTTGTCAACAGTGTTATTGTTAGACGCAAACTCAGAACCAATTACCCGGTTCTTTACAGGTGTGATTAAACAAGTCCCTACACGGAACTTCAATAATTGACAGAAATTAAATTTTAATTTACAGAACCATTACCAGGACTTGAAGTCATGAATATAACAATATTTAGCTTCCGACACTTCGGTACGGGCTATGCCCTACTCAGTGCAAGTGCTTCGATACGGCGTTGCCTACTCAGCACAAGTAAGTACCAGTATGTCCCTTGAACCTGGAGCGGTTCAGGGGACTTTGAGTGTTTTAATACGGGGAGTTTCCTAAATCAAAAAGAGAAGAATTGACAACGAAATAAATAACTGCTCTGATGAAATTGAATTTGAGGAGATCCCGGAAGAAAGAGCTAAGAAGCTTATTGGATATCATAAAAATATGACCAAAAAACTTTAATCAAATATCAATAAAAAGCTGTGTTAAAAAAGGATCCGTTTATAATTATTAATCATATATTATTACTTTTTAGCAAAAACAATCTTTAAAAAACTATCAACACTATTAGCCATATTTCGGGATTTTTCTGTAATCATATACGGCTCATCAGGATCAATAATATGTAATTCTAAATTACCTTTTTTACTGAACTCATCTGAACTGTATGATACAAAAACCGGAATATTATTTATTTCGGTATGGAAACAGCTCTCCTTTTTAAGCTTATCATAATTAATGCCTGTTTTACAGCATAGCTTTTTAAGCTCATCAATACCTTTATAAGCGAATACCGCCATGTATTTTGCACCTTCACCAGAGTGTGAAGGCTGGTTATCTTTCTGAGGATAGTATTCATAAAAATACCCCGGAGTATCACTTGTTTTTGATCTTTCCTCTATAAATGGGTTTAAAAAATCACTAATCGATACTGCATGTTTAGCACTCATCTCCAAAGTAGAGACTGAATAATAATGCACATGGCCGAGAGGAGTCTCTTCACTTTCATGAGGAATTTCTGAAATAATAAGAGGCAGATATTTAAAAAAAAGTTCAATCTCCTTTTTATCATTAAGTAGATCGACCAGGTATCCCATCAATTCGTTAATAACGGAATTCATTTCATGATAGAGTTCAGAACTTTTATAAGATAATAAAAACTCATTTTTCAGGTGATTTTTAAATTCTTCTATTTTACCCACTACAAATCCCTCTATACTTTATTACAATATAATAAATTTTAATTTACTGATACAGACAAACAACACGGATGTTTAAATAAATCCGGCCTCAGTCGCTGCAGCTTCTTCGATGATAAATTGCTATACTAAATAAATAGTTAAGCGCTATAAACCCTTAACTATTTATAAAATTTTGATTTACAGGATCTGAAGATCAGGTATTTTATAGCACCATTATATAATAAAATATATCTTGATGCCGAAAAAGCCTATAAGGCTTTTGAATCTGTAATAACAGATCAGGCTATTGGCCTCCATGAGAATAATGATAAGACACCGTATGTTATACGTTTTTTTCTCACATCGGCTAAATCATTTAAAAACCGGTTATCCTGTATGCAGCAGATTAATAAAGAACTTGATGAGAATAAAGATATAATTAAAACTTTTTCCTCTGCTGAAACAAAAGAGGTTAATGATCGTATTAATGAAAAAATACAGAAAGCTGACCGTGTTTCCCGCAGAAATGAAAGCAAAGCTGCAGAAAATGCAAGCAAGACCTTTGTTACATTCTGATTAGCTATTTTGTACCCCACATGCCTCAGCGTCGTGTGTTGAGCCATCCTAAAAGGGTGGCTTTATTTGTGTAAATCCCAATTCAATAATCCCCATTTTCCCCTTGACATTATAACATAAATTTTGCACTATAACATTATCAATGTTATTATTCAATTTTAATGTTATACTATGGTAAATACAATCAACAAATTAGCAGAATATCTGCATACAGCCCTGGATATAACCGTCACCCCTCAAAAATGGATCGGGGCCGGCACCCTCCCCTTTTACCTTACCGAAATATATGATTTTTACATAATAAAGGTTCTGGGTAACCCGGTTATAGTAATGAGCCATAAGGCTCCTGGTGAAAAAACACCTGCCGCTATACAGAAGCACTATGAAGCAGTAATAAAAAACCGCAAAGAGGCCGGACTCTATCTCTGCGACACTATCACAGCCTATAACCGTAAAAGGCTCATAGATCATAAAGTACCTTTTGTTATACCCGGCAGCCAGCTCTATCTCCCTGACCTCGGGATCGACCTGCGTGAACATTTCAGACAGGTCCGTCAATCCAGGGTTCAGTTCAGCCTCTCAACACAGGTGCTCATACTCTATTCTATAATAAACAGGTATCTCGGTCCATTCACACCTGCCGGTATGGCTGGAAAACTGGGGTATTCTTCCATGACAATGTCCCGTGCATTTGATGAACTCGAAATGGCCGGGATTGGCAAAGTTAAAACCGGCGGCAGGGAACGCCTCCTGACACTCCCCGCAGATCCCCGGGAGCTGTGGGAACTTGCCCTTCCCTACCTTAAAAGTCCTCTTCGCAGGATACTCTATGTTCGGCCCCTGCATAAAAGGCATGTTTTTGAAAAGATGCCCCTGGCAGGCCTCACTGCGCTTGCGATGCATTCAATGATAGCCGGGCCTGAATACCAGGTCAGGGCAGCCCGCAATGATACAAGGTTCATTAATAATAATGGCATTGAATATGAAATAATACCCCTCCCGGAACCAGGTGCTATCGAGCTTCAGTTCTGGAGTTATTCACCAGGTTTTCTCTCAACCGGTGAAACAGTGGATGTTTTCTCCCTGTATCTCACACTCAGCGGCGAAACAGATGAACGCATACAAAAAGCATTAAGCGAGATGATGGCTGGTTATAAATGGTAAAGGGTATAGAAATATTCGAAAAGCATTTTGCCGGGCAGCAGGGAAAATATGTCCTCATAGGCGGCACAGCCTGCGATCTGGCAATGGATGAAGCCGGCCTGCAGTTCCGTGCGACAAAAGATCTCGATATG
>JAAYBQ010000435.1 GCA_012730035.1 Spirochaetota bacterium | reverse complement strand
GGTTATAATAGCTGCATGTTGAATCAAAACACAATATATAACTTTTAAAATTTCCTTTTTATTATATGCCAGGCCTTAATAAATAGACATGTCATATATTGATCAGGCTGACCGCTTTCAATGTTTACACTATAATAAGGTATGCTTCCGGCACATTGCCATGCAACTGTTCTGACATTAATCAGGGTTTCAAAAATTCACTTCAATTGATTTATAACATAGAAGATAGCAGACGGTTTTCATCATCGTTGTGCCGGTATGAAGGAAATGACATATAAAAGTGAAATCAAATCATTTTTTTTACAAAAATTTAATTACTAATTTTCAGAATGAGCAAAATCTTAATTCTGATAGTAAAAACAGCTTAATATGAAGAGAACACCTTTTTATCAGTTTCATCTTGAAGCAGGAGCCAGAATGGTTCCCTTTGCCGGTTATGAAATGCCGGTAGAGTATTGTGGAATAAATGAAGAACATCTTACGATCAGGCACAGGGTGGGTGTATTTGATGTATCACACATGGGAGAATTTTGGGTATATGGCCCTTCAGCGTCCGACTTTCTGCAGTATTTAACAACCAATGATGTATTGGCTCTGACTGACGGGAAAGCACAATACACATGCTTCCCCAACGGTAAGGGAGGTATTGTGGACGATCTTCTTGTTTACAGGTTCAATCCCGAAAAATATCTCCTTGTTGTTAATGCTGCCAATATTGAAAAAGACTGGAATTGGTGTTCGGCGTATGCAGCCAGGTTTGGCCTCAGGCCTGGAAAGGATCTGGTGAATGCTTCTGATGATATAGCGCAGCTTGCATTGCAGGGGCCCCTGGCCCTTAAAATAGCTCAGAAACTGACACGGGAATCAATTACTGATATGGAACATTATACAGTAAGGATCCTGGAGTTTGCCGGCATCGAAGGTGTTATTTTTTCAACTACAGGTTATACAGGTGAGAAAGGCTGTGAAATCTATATAAAGAATTCTGACGGGCCTGAATTATGGAAATCTGTATTTGACGCCGGCAGGGAGTTCGATATCAAGCCGGCCGGGTTGGGAGCAAGGGATACCCTGAGGCTTGAAATGGGATACTGCCTTTATGGAAACGATATCAGCGACGATACATCACCGATTGAAGCCGGCCTGGGATGGATTACCAAGTTCACCGACTCAAAGGATTTCATAGACAGGGAGGTATTCCTGAAACAAAAAACTGAAGGTGTGAACAGGAAGCTCAGGGGATTTGAAATGATCGAAAGGGGTATCCCCCGCCAGCACTATGAGATTGTGGATGAAAATGGAACAGTCATTGGGGAAGTAACATCAGGGACAATGTCTCCATCTCTGAAGAAGGGAATCGGGATGGGCTACCTCGGGAAGGGGTTCTGGAAACCTGACACCCCGATATTTATCAGGATACGTAACAAGGATCTGCGAGCCAGGGTCGTCAATATGCCGTTTTATGCCGGAAGCTGAAAAGAGAATAATTGAGACGTGTTTTTCACCTGCCCTGTTTGAGCCTGAACGGTGCACCGATTCAGTTGTGGTTGTTATTGACATCCTTCGGGCAACATCATCGATCTGCACTGCAATAGAGAACGGGGCAGCAGGAATTATACCCGTCGGAGAAGTCGAAGAAGCCAGAAAATACAAGAAAAGAGGCTATTTGCTCGCAGCTGAGCGTGACGGCTTTGTTCTCGATTTTGCTGATTTCGGCAACTCTCCTTTCAATTTCACGCGTGAAAGGGTAGAGGGCAAAACCATAGCCTACAGTACAACAAACGGGACATATATCATTAATCTTGCATCGCAGGCAGCCAGGGTGGCAGTTGGTTCCTTCCTCAATATTTCCGCCCTTATAACATGGATTATGCAGGAGAATAGGAATGTTCTGCTTTTCTGTGCCGGATGGAAGAACAGATTCAACCTTGAGGATACTATTTGTGCCGGTGCATGCGCAGAACGCCTGCTGGAAACCTCACGTTTTGACACTATCTGCGATTCAACCCTGGCTGCCCTCGATTTGTGGTCAATGGCAAAACATGATCTGCGTGGCTATATTGAAAAGGCAGCCCAACGGACCAGACTCAGGGATAAAGGTCTTGACGATTGCATCGATTTCTGCCTTTCAGTGGACCTTACGAAAAAAATACCTGTTATGAAAAACGGGATTCTTGTTGAAAATAATTTATAAAAAGAATGATTTAGTGTTAAGTTATTAACAGAACAAAACATTTTTTGTTATACATTTACAGAATCAAAAAACCAGTTTGCTACTCATTTTAATTTAAAACAATGCAAGTAATGAAACCCGGTTCAGATTAATTGCCTGACTATAGTCTGAGCATATTAAGTGTCGCCGGAAGTTTCATAAGGCTATGGAGAACTAAAACTTACTACTCTGAAAAAACACAATTTTT
>JAAYBQ010000434.1 GCA_012730035.1 Spirochaetota bacterium | reverse complement strand
AGTAAATAATTCCCCGGTTATAATGAATATTCAGTGTATGAAAAAGCGGATAACTGAGCATGGCTGAGTATATCAGGCCGAAAATCAATCCGCAAATTAAAGCTTTACGGTATGAGGATAACCGTGATAAGGAATAAAAAAACGGCACAAGTGCAATAAATGCAAGATATCCTGAGATGTAGCGGGGGAATGACAGAAACAGCATTACCGCCGATAAGGCAGGGAGGAAAAACTGCATTGATTACCAGAGAAATTTAAGCGGGTTAAGTGTCTTGCCGTGACGCATGATTGTATAATGAAGATGAGAACCGGTGGAACGTCCTGTTGATCCCACAAGGGCAATCTTTTCGTTCTGTTCGACCCATTGCCCTGATTTGACGTGAAGCCTGGAGCAGTGTGAATAGAGAGTCATGAAACCGTCATCGTGTTGTATTGCAACTGTATATCCAAGACCATCACGCCATCCGGAAAAAAATACAATTCCCTTTCTGGCAGCGCGTATTGGTGTACCGCCGGGAGCGGCAATATCGACGCCATTGTGAAACTCGTATCCGGCTCCACTGAAAGGATTTACGCGATCCCCGTACATGGATGTGTAAAATCCGGTGCTGAGAGGATCGATAAAAGTCATTTTGTAAGCATATATTTTTTCGATGTCGTTGTTTACTATGACGGGGTAGGTATCATCAAAAAAAGCGATCCGCATGTCATCGGGTGATATAAGCCTGAGAATTTTCGGCCTGTAATCTCCGGAAATTTTAACGGCATTAAGAAGATCAGCCATGCGTCCAACATCGAAATAGTTGTCGAATGTCAGAAGGGTGCCGTTTTTGTGTGGTATAACAATAGTTGAACCAGGCACAAGGGTCAGGTCTTTAAGGTGAGGATTTGCGGCTATAAGGGTTTGTATTGAAAGATTATACCTTTTTTTAATTCCCCAGAGTGTATCGTACTGGCTGACTTTGTGAATATCGAGCTTTACACCTGGATCATAGGGATAGTTTTTTATAAAGTTGATGTAGGCTTCCTCGTTATTGAACAGGGGAAAACCATCTTTCAGTGTGTAGCTGTCCGGGGCAACAAATACCTTTTTTGTTAAGAAATAAGAGAGCATATTGCCGGAAAAAAGTATCAGGAAAACAGCAAGTACCGTAAAGAAAAAATATCTTCTAATCAGGTTAAGCTGATATACGGTTGGCATTGTCATTTATTGCTGTCAAGCTCCCTGGCTTTTTTTGCTGCCGCCTCTATGGCGTCTATGATGATGCCGGAAAATCCTTCTTTTTCAAGGATGTGTATTGCCTCGATTGTGGTTCCGGCAGGCGATATTACATTATCACGCATTTTAATCGGATTTTCAATTTTGTCAAGAAACATTTTTGCAGAACCGAAAACTGTCTGCCCGGCAAGAGTGAGGGCATCCTGCCGGTTAATACCCAGTTTTACAGCTGCATCTGCCATGGCCTGTATAAAGGTGAAAACATAGGCGGGGCCGCTTCCGGATACTGCAGTTACGGAATTGATCATTTTTTCGGGCATCTGCAGAACCAGACCTGTAAAGCCGAGGAGCTCTTTAACCAGTATTACGTCATCTGAATCTGAATTGTCATCGGGTGATATTACAATCATACCCGCCCCGGCCATGCACGGGGTATTGGGCATGGAACGGATTATTTTTTTGTCGTGGCCGGTGACCCGTTTGATTGATTCAATTTTTATGCCGGCAGCAGCGGATAGTATTATTCCGCCGTATTGTGTAAGTTTTTCACAAACAAGGGGTATCACATCAGGCTTGACGCAAAGAAGTATAATATCAGAATATTCGGGCAGTTCCTCTATGAACTCGGCGTGCCGGATACCTGTTTCTCGCTGAAGTGCGGCAAGTCTTGCATGGTCCGTGTCGAATGCCAGAATCCGGTCGCTTCCTATACCGCGTGCAATTCCTGAAGCAAGGGCGGAGCCCATGTTACCTGCACCAATAAGTCCAACCTTTACATTCTGTATATCCATTTTATTGCCTCGTTCCGAAAATTGATGATCCTATCCT
>JAAYBQ010000433.1 GCA_012730035.1 Spirochaetota bacterium | reverse complement strand
TACAAATGCAAGTACCAGCAGAAAAATAGTTACCGCAGATTTTTTCATATTTTCTCCTTTACATGGAAAGAACGTTAAAATCACTCACATGTATTTTAAGTAAGATAAAATTATTATTTTACCGGTTTCGATCATTGTTCATAAACAGATTTAATTCCTTAACCATTTATAGTAAAACCGCTACCCCTTTAGCACCCCGGGAATCGGCCAGAATTGAAATCACCACAATAAACAAATAAATTATTTTCATAAATAATCATGGATATTATTATAAATATAACATAATATTATCAAGTAATAAATAAGTTCCCTTAATTTTAAAATTTATACCTGTATCATACACAAAGCAGAATAAATCTTGATTTATTTAACATAATCTGAAACAGTCATAACTTAAATTACACAAAAAACAATTTTAGACATTAATCGGAGGATAACATGAAAAAATATGTATGTACAGTATGCGGATATGTTTATGACCCTGAGGCAGGTGTACCCGAACAGGGAATCAATCCGCCAAAAGCCTTTGAAGAACTTCCCGATGATTTTGTATGCCCCGTATGCGGTGTGGGCAAAGAAGAATTTGAACCGGAAGCATAAAAATAAACAGGGAGGATTAACATGGATGCTGTTTTTCTGTCGAGAATTCAGTTTGCCCTGGCTGCGGGATTTCACTTTATATTTCCGCCGCTGACACTCGGTATTGGATTGATGATTTTTATCAATGAAACTATTTTTATTAAAACAGGAAATGAAATGAATAAAAACATTTCAAAATTCCTGGTCAAGATTATTGCCCTTGTGTTTTCAATCGGTGTCGCGACCGGGATTTTTCTTGAATTCTCCTTCGGCACAAACTGGTCCAATTACTCAAGAATAGTCGGTGATATATTCGGAGCGCCGCTTGCCGCAGAAGCGGTTATAGCATTTTTTCTTGAATCAGTATTTATCGGCGTTCTGCTTTTTGGACGTGACCGGGTATCAAAACGGGTTTACTGGCTTGCAGCATTCCTTGTTTTTTTCGGTTCACACCTATCGGGGCTCTGGATAATTATCGCCAATTCATGGATGCAGACTCCTGCAGGTTTCGTTATTGAGGGAGGACGTGCGGTTATGACCAGTTTTAGCGAAGCGGCGATTAATCACTCTACACTTCAGCGCTTTCTGCATACCATTGTGGGTGGATGGATATCGGGCTCCCTGTTTATGGCAGGTATCGCATCATATTACCTTATTAAAAAACGAGATATTGATTACGCAAAACCGATTTTAAAGATGTCTCTGCTGATATTCATCTTTACCTCATTCCTGCAGTTCGGCACTGGACACATGCATGCCGTGCAGGTAGGCAAGACTCAGCCTGTTAAAATGGCAGCCATAGAAGGATTGTGGGATACACGAGAAGGCGCCCCGCTTTCTGTCTGGGGTTTTCCCGTTCAGTCCGAAAAGAAGACATACCTGGAAATAGGTATTCCAAAGCTTCTAAGCTTCATGCTGTTTGGCGATCCCGATGCAAGAGTGCAGGGCCTTAACGAGTTTCCTGAAGATGTTCATCCCCCTGTTTTTATTGTTTTTCAGACATATCATGTTATGATAGCACTTGGAAGTCTCTTCGCGCTCATTTCGGCCATTGGCGCATTTTTAATGTACAGAAAAAAGTTGTATGAAACTACATGGTTTCATAGAATACTGCTGTTTTCAATTCCCCTGCCCCTTATATCTAATGAAATGGGATGGATGGCTGCAGAAATAGGACGACAGCCATGGGCAGTTTACAATATTCTGCGTACGTCCGACGCAGCATCTGTTGTAGTTCCTGCCGGGCAGATATTGTTCACGATTATTATGTTCAGCATTCTATACAGTATTCTTTTTTATTTTTTTATCAGATACCTGGTCAATATGATAAAAAAAGGGCCTGCTGAACTTATATCAAAAAGCGGATATTGAGAGGTAAATCATGGAAACGATACAAGTGC
Organism: Spirochaetota bacterium; assembly: GCA_012730035.1. Classification (GTDB taxonomy): domain Bacteria; phylum Spirochaetota; class UBA4802; order UBA4802; family UBA5550; genus JAAYBQ01. Next base: position 155 of record JAAYBQ010000433.1, on the reverse strand, counting down.
TTCAGATTATCTGGTTTTTTCTCATTGGTATCCTTTTTGCAGGTTATTCTGTTCTTGACGGATTCGACCTTGGTGCGGGATCACTTCTACCGTTCCTTGCGGGCAAAGATGAAAAGAAGACAGAAATTATCTTCAGGACCATAGGTCCGGTATGG